>NZ_JTKZ01000845.1:0-2126 GCF_000799035.1 Delftia sp. ZNC0008 | reverse complement strand
GGCCATGCTGCGCATTGCGGCCGCCCTGCCCGCGCACACGCGCGGCCATGTCTTCGCCGAAGTCCAGGGCCCGCAGGACGAGCAGCCCGTGCAGGCGCCCGCAGGCCTGCAATGGCACTGGCTGCACCGCGGCGCTGCCGAGGCCGGGACCACCACGCTGCTGATCGACGCGCTGCGCGCCGTGCGCTGGCCGGATGCGTTGGCCGGTCATCCCGCCAGCCGCTTCGTCTGGGCCGCTGGCGAGTTCGACACCGCCCAGGCCGTGCGCCAGTGGGCGCGCGAGGAGCGCGGGCTGGAAAAGCACGAGCAGCTGGTCGTGGCCTACTGGCGGCGGGGCATGAGCGAGTCGGATTTCAAGGCCGCGAAGTAGGCCGCCAAGTAGGCCGCGAAGCAGGCCACGCAGGGGGCCGGCGCCTCAGGGGGCGCTGCGCTCCTGACGCAGCAGGAATTTCTGCAGCTTGCCTGTGGGCGTGCGCGGCAGGCTGGCCGCAAAGACGAATTCACGCGGGATCTTGTAGCGTGCCAGCCTGTCGGCCAGGAATTGCTGCAGCGCCTCGGTACCGGGCGCGGTCTCGCCGCGCAGCACCACATGGGCGATGACGGTCTCGCCCCATTCGGGGTGGGGCCGGCCCACGACGGCGACGTCGGCGACCTGGGGATGGGCCGAGATCGCATCCTCCACCTCCTTGGAATAAACGTTCTCGCCCCCTGTGATGACCATGTCCTTGGTCCGGTCCACGATGAAGAGATAGCCCGCGTCGTCCAGGCGCGCAAGATCGCCCGTGCGGTACCAGCCGCCCGGTGCGAAGGCGGCAGCCGTGGCCTGGGCGTCGTGCAGATAGCCGTCCATCACGCTGCCGGTGCGCAGCCAGATCTCGCCGGTGTCGCCGGGGCCGGCATCCTCGCCGTCGTCGCGCACCACGCGCATGTCCACGCCGGGCAGGGCCACGCGGCCGATGGAGCCTGCGCGCTCCACCTGCTCCTCGGGGTATAGCGTGGTGCCCGTGGGCCCGGTCTCGGTCATGCCGTAGACCTGGTAGAAGCGGTCGCTGCGGTAGGCCGTGGCCAGCTTGCGCGCCATGTCGGCGCCTATGGGGCCGCCGCCGTAGACCCAGGCGCGCACGCTGCTCAGGTCGTAGCGGGCAAAGTCGGGCAGCATCTGCAGCGGCGCGAAGTAGGAGACCGGCGCGCCGAAGTACAGCGTCACGCCCTCGTCCTGCACGGCCTGCAGGAAATGCTGCGGGTGGTACTCGCGCAGCAGCACCACGGTGCCGCCCATGTACAGCGTGCCGCCAAACCAGTTGTTGAGCGGCGAGGAATGCCAGATGGGCATGGCCATCAGCGTGCGTTCCTCGCGCGTGATGGACAGGCCCAGCGCGGCCGTGATCGCCGCCAGCGTGACGGCGCGGTGGCTCAGCAGGCAGCCCTTGGGCCGGCCCGTGGTGCCGGAGGTGTAGAGCACCTGGGCGATGTCGCCATCGGCGGGCCGCGCGCCTTCCATGGGCCTGGCGGCCACCACCAGCGTGTCCCAGTCCTGGACACCCGGGACGGCCTCTTGCGCCTCGGTCACAAGTCGGGCGCAGGGGTGCTGCGCGGCGGCGACCACGGGCGCGAGTGCGGCGTCAAACACCAGGGCCTTGCACTGCGCGTGGCCGAGGATGTACTGCAGCTCGGGCGCCTGCAGCTTGTGGTTGACGGGCACCAGCGCGGCGCCCAGGCGCCAGGCGCCGAACAGGGCTTCGACAAACCCCGGCGTGTTCAGGCACATCAGGGCCACGGTGTCGCCCCGGCCCACGCCCTGGGCCTGGAGGACGGCGGCAGCGCGCTGCGAGCGCCGCTGCATGTCGGCATAGCTGATGGAGGCGCCGCGGTCGCGCAGAAAGGCCTTGGCGGGCGTCTTGCGCACGGCGCTGTCGAAGGCGTCGAGCAGGTTCATGTCTTGTCTCCTTGTGCTTTGTTGTGTGGTGGGCCGGTGGCCGCTTCAGGCGGGCAGCGCGCGCTGCAGGATGGCGGCGATGTCCAGGCCTGCCGGGTCGAAGGCGCCCGCCACCATGGCGCCCTGCTGCGCCCCCAGGCGCGTGGCGATGAAGCCGTCGGCCATGGCGGGCGGCGCATGGCGGCGCAGC
>NZ_JTKZ01000650.1:0-3022 GCF_000799035.1 Delftia sp. ZNC0008 | reverse complement strand
CCGCGTGGCCATGACAACGCAGCGCAGCAGCTCCGCCGCATGGGTGCGGGGCATCCTGGACATGATGGCCGCCGAGGGGCTGGCCGTGGAAAGGCTGAGTGAGGAGGCCAACATCGACCTTGCCGCACTGCAGCATTCGCAGACCCGCATCGATGTGGACCGCGTGAGCCGGCTGTGGGAGCTGGCCGTGGCGCAGTCGGCCAATCCCACGCTGGGCCTGGACCGGCAGCTGGCCGCGCGCCACGGCAACATCGACCTGGTGGGCTACTCGCTGGCTTCGAGCCCGCACCTGCTGGCGGGCTTTCGTGACCTGGAGCGCCACATGGCCGTGATCTCGGACGCCACCGCCTTCACGCTGGAGCGCGATGCGCGCGGCCACTGGCTGTCCATACACCACATCGGCGCCACGCGCGCCGTGCCACGCCAGCGCGTGGAGTTCGCCGTGCTCACGCTGCTGGTGCTGTGCAGCTGGCTGACGCGGCGCGATGTCCAGCCGCTGGCCGTGGAATTCATGGCCCAGGCGCCCTTGCCCCTGCATGAGGCCCGCTACCGACAGGCCTTCGGCCTGCTGCCGCGCTTTGGCGAGCGCGCCAACCGCTTCCTGCTGTCGCAAGACGACCTGCTCGCGCCCATCCCGACGCACAACCCCGAACTGCTGGCCCTGCACGAAAAACTGGTCGAGTCCGAGCTGGACCAGCTGGGCCAGGCCGGCGTGGGCGCCCGCGTGCGCCATGAGATTGCGCGCCTGCTGCCCCAGGGCGAGCCGCGCCGCGAGGAAGTGGCCGCAGTGCTGGGCCTGACCGACCGTACCTTGCAGCGCCGCCTGCAGGCCGAGAGCACCAGCTACCAGCAATTGCTGGATGACACCCGCCGCGAGCTGGCCCGGCAGTACCTGGGCGAGCCGCGCCACAGCCTGGCCGAGGTGGCCGACCTGCTGGGCTTCGTGGACCAGAGCAACCTCTTTCGCGCCTGCCGCCGATGGTTCGGCATGCCGCCGGGCCAGTACCGGCAGCAACTGCGTGCGTGAATGCATGCGGTGAATGCGCGCATGAACCTTGCGTCCCACGGGGCATAGGCGCTGGGGGACAATTCCCGCATGAACCTGCACGCTGCCGCCGAAGGCCGGGCTCCGGCGACCTCCCCGCGCCTTCCCATCTCCTGGCAGGATGGCTTCGCCGCCCTGGGCCCCGACTTCTTCACCCATCTGCGCCCCACGCCGCTGCCCGAGCCGCACTGGATCGCCACCAGCACCGGCACTGCCGAGCTGCTGGGCCTGGACCCGCAATGGCTGGCCTGCGATGAGGCCCTGCAGGCGCTCACCGGCAATACCGTGCTGCCCGGCAGCCATCCGCTGGCCAGCGTCTACAGCGGCCACCAGTTCGGTGTCTGGGCCGGCCAGCTCGGCGACGGCCGTGCCATCTTGCTGGGCGAGACCGCCTCGGGCCAGGAAATCCAGCTCAAGGGCGCGGGCCGCACGCCCTACTCGCGCATGGGCGACGGACGCGCCGTGCTGCGTTCGTCCATCCGTGAATTCCTGTGCAGCGAAGCCATGCACGCCCTGGGCATTCCCACCACGCGCGCGCTGAGCGTGACCGGATCGCCCGCCCCCATTCGCCGCGAAGAGATCGAGACCGCCGCCGTGGTGGCGCGCGTGGCGCCCAGCTTCATACGCTTTGGCCACTTCGAGCACTTTGCGGCGCGCGACCAGATGGCGCCGCTGCGCCAGCTGGCCGACTACGTGATCGACCGCTACTACCCCGAATGCCGCACGGCCGAGGCACTGGCCGGCAACGCCTACGCCAACTTCCTGCAGGCCGTGAGCGAGCGCACGGCGCGGCTGCTGGCGCACTGGCAGGCGGTGGGCTTTTGCCATGGCGTGATGAACACGGACAACATGAGCATCCTGGGCCTGACCATCGACTACGGTCCCTTCCAGTTCCTCGACGCCTTCGACCCCGGCCATATCTGCAACCACAGCGACACCCAGGGCCGCTACGCCTTCAACCGCCAGCCCCAGGTCGCGTACTGGAACCTGTACTGCCTGGGCCAGGCCCTGCTGCCGCTGATCGGCGAAGAGGAGCTGACCATTGCGGCGCTGGAGTCGTACAAGCAGGTGTTTCCGCAGGCCTATGGCTCTCTCATGCTGCGCAAGCTGGGCCTGCCCGAAGATGCTCCCGGCACGCCGCCTGCCGAGGCGCGCTTTGCCGCCCTGGTGAACCCGCTGCTGCAGCTCATGGCCGACAACGCCGTGGACTACACCATCTTCTTCAGCCGCCTGACCGATGCCGTGGCCACAGCCGGCGGCACCGAGCCCGACCTGGAGCCCGTGCGCGACCTGGTGCTGGACCGGCCCGCCTTCGACGCCTGGGCGGCAGGCTACGTACGGCAGCTTGCGACCGTGGATGGCACGGCAGCGGCCGCGCTGATGCAAGAATCGAATCCGCGCTTCGTGCTGCGCAACCACCTGGGAGAAATCACCATCCGCGCAGCCAAGCAGGGCGACTTCACCGCGGTGCGCCAGCTGCTGGCCGTGCTGCAGACCCCGTTCGCACCCCACGCCGAGCATGCCGAATGGGCAGGCTTCCCGCCCGACTGGGCTTCCTCCATCGAGATCAGCTGTTCATCATGAGCTTTCCCATCCACAAGACCGAGCAGGAATGGCAGGCCGAGCTGCAGGCCAAGGGCGCCGAGCCCGCCGCCTTCCAGGTGACGCGCCACGCGGCCACCGAGCGCCCCTTCACAGGCCGCTATGAGCAGTTCTGGGCCGATGGCAGCTACCACTGCATCTGCTGCGGCGCCAAGCTTTTCGACTCCGATACCAAGTTCGACGCCGGCTGCGGCTGGCCCAGCTTCGACCGCGCCATCCCAGGCGCCATCACCGAAATCGTGGACCGCAGCCATGGCATGGTGCGCACCGAGACTGTCTGCAGCCAGTGCGGTGCCCACCTCGGCCATGTATTCCCCGATGGTCCCTCCGACACAGGGCTGCGCTACTGCATGAATTCCGCGTCGCTGGACGCGG
>NZ_JTKZ01000439.1:0-25518 GCF_000799035.1 Delftia sp. ZNC0008 | reverse complement strand
CTGCTCCGGACTCACGTAGCCGCTTGCCACGCGCCGCATCAGGATCTGGGGAATGCTCACATCCAGTCGTTGCAAACCTACGTTGAAGCTTGCGGAAGCGCCGGGGACGACCTTTTCAATGCGCAGGCACGCCGGGTCTCCATCCACAACATCCTCATTCGCCGGCAGGCTCGCCATGTCAATGTCCATTTGCTCCAGCAGGGACATGTTGAAGCAGGGCTGGGCACTGGCACCCCGACTGCGTTGAGTGAACCGCACCTCGGTGCGGGCCATCCAGTTGCCGTTGACCAGAAGGTCCGGGTTGTAGAGACCCGGTTCCACAGAATTACCCTCTGCAAAACGCAAGACATCGATCCCGTCGCCTCCTCGCAGAAAGCTGCTGTTGAATTCGATGTGCTGTGCGCGTGCGGGCGGCATCCTGCCGGCGGTGTGCTCTGTTTGCGAGGCGCGCATATCCATTTGCCAACAGGCCAGTACTGCCAGCAGCAAGGCAGGTAGTGGTTTGGCCTTGAACGGGAAACAGCCTGGCTTCCGTACCCTATCGGCTTTTTTCTTCATAGCAATCCCTCTCGATGGACATGCCTTTTTTTGCACCTGCTGCGCCGTGCTGCCTACCTCGGCCAGTCACGCGTGACCGGCATGGAGGCTTTCGGTGCTGCGTTAGGGCTTCGGCTACCGTCAGCGCCCAAGTTCGACCCTGTGGCCCTCGGCCCCGCCCCAGTCGTTGAGGCTGGTGTAGACCACGACTGCGTCCGCGGGAAGCTCCTTGGGTAGTTGTTCGTTTTCGGCGGGCTTCTGGAATGCAAACTTTGCCGTTTCTCCTGGCAGCACATGTCCTACATTCATCTTGAAACTCTGGCCAGCTGCCTCTATGGCGATATGACCCAGATTGGCGACATACGCGGTCGGATTGCGGGCATGAAGTACGGCCTGTCCGTCTTGGGTGGTGCTTGCGGACCACTGCAACTGTTCAGGCGCATCCCTGGGCTCGCCCGGCAGGCCCTTGGGGCGATAGATCAGCTTGATGCGCGTGCGAAAGGCCAGTGCGAGGCTGCCCTGGGAGCCTTTCGCGTTCTCGGTCTTGGGCGGCACGTCCAGCACGTTGATCCAGAACAATGACTCTCTGTCCTGGAGTAGGGGCTGGCCGGAATGGATGATGCGCAGCATCTGCTGGTCCGAGGCTTCCAGGCGGGTGAGCGACGGCGCGATCACAAAGGGCACATCTATGCCCTCGGGCGCCATATCTCCATCGCCCGTGTCCAGCCATGACTGCACCAGCGATGGCAATTTTCCTTCATTGGAAATCTTGAGAGTGGCTTCCGTCTCGTCGCCTGAAAATATGACCCGTGTTCCATAGAGGACTATGCTGGCATTGGCCGGGAGGACGCAAATAAGCAATGCGGCCATGGCGAAACAATGTGACAGCAGACTGGATCGGCGATTTTTCACCGGCATAGGAGATCCTGAATTTCTGTATATGAGAGAAATGCCACAGGCATTGGGGTTGAATGCGCCAGCCACCAGAAGGTGGCCGGCGCTTCTCTGAGGCGGTGGACTGCCTATTGATAGTTCATGGTGAAAGTCGCTTCAGCATTCGCCTCTCCTGAGGCAAGGGGCACGGAAGCCACGTAGTACCTGGCGATGTAGTTGAGCGTATTGGTTCCTGATTGCAGGTTGACAGGCGCGGACGGGCCGCTCAGATCCCAGATGGCCGTTGTCGAGTTGTTCTCCAGTAACTGGATGTCGGCCGTGGCATTGCTCGTATTGATGCGGCCGTTCCTGATGGGGCCATCAAAACGGACCGTGGCAGTGGTGGGCTGATTGTTCGCTCCTGGGGTTGAGCAGCCATCCAGTCTGATGGTGATCGTTCTCTGATGGGCGGGAAGAGCAACGTTGCCCACGGCGCCACCGCCAGAAGTAAAACCGCGGTCATTGGGAGGGACGATACCGAAATCGATCTTCTGGTCTCGACTTCCTAGATTGACGATGCAAGTGACAGGAGAAATATTTCCTGTGAATCTGACGATTCCACTCTGAGTGGATTGCGCATGGACAGAATTCAGTGCAAGCAAGGACAAGCCCGCAACCGAAAATTTCAATGCAGAAAATTTCATATTTATGCCTGGTGAAATTGAGTTTGATGAATATGGTGGATTGAAGTAATTATCTTGTTTGAAACTTTTTCTTTGATGCACCTCCATTTCTGATTTGATATTGGATATTTTTGAATGATTCCAGATATCGACGGCTATAGAGTTGCTGCTGCTGAAAGTTGCAGGTAATATATTTTTTATGCGTCAATGGGGTATGGCTGAAGAGGTTTTTGGGGAATATGAATTGACGCTGGATTCTTCTCGTTGATGACGAGATTTCGAAGAATCAGATTCTGATTTTTGGCAATTTGTCTGATCGGCTTATTGTCAACACATGCTCGCTGAAATGAAATTGGATAATTCTGAATTTCGCGATTTTCTCTCTAGGAATTTCCTGATTTTTGAGCGGATTTTTTGGGATTCCCTAGGAATAGTCCTATCTCGTCTTCAGTTGCTTACGAATTGGTGATCCGAACTGTGCGTGCGCGGGTCCAGAAATGGCGGGGCCAAGCCTTGTGGGAAGGCTGTCGCCTATGGGTTTGGGGGGATCTGCGATGCAGCTGATGCCGGCAGACAAGCGGACGATGGTCTTTGCGAGAAGAGCAAGGTCTCGGCTGTGCCGCCCTGCGGCACAAGGCCCGCAGTCAATCTTGCGGGTCTTGATGAACAGCGTTTGGGCAGTGGCGGCAAATAGCTGCATGCCGATGGCTACCCGTACCAACGTATCTGCAGTCGGCGCGGGAGTCGGAAATGGAAGCCTGCTGGTGCCGGCAATCAACGTGGCCCTGCATTGGCAGGGGCCTATTTGGGCTGCTTTCCGGTGCTTATGTCTGATCGGCCGATGCCAGGACCCTGATCTTCAGGCTGGGCTGCAGGATGGCCAGCGGACGGTCAGCCCGCAGGGTTTGCTGCGGCGGCTTGTGCTTGCCGGTGCCTGCGTCGTGCCCTGCCGCCACGGGAGTTCTGCCCGTGTTGCTGGTGACTGGCACCGTGGTGGGCAAGGCGCTGATCTTGACGCTCATGCGCAGGCCGTCCAGGTCGCGCTCCAGCTTCAGTGCCTGCTGGCTGCCGCTCGGCTGTGTGGCACGAGCGGGCAGCACTGCCGCCGCAGTGACTGCCGGGGCGCTGGCGACTGCCGTGGCCGGTGCCGTTGCTGCCATGCGTTCCTGGGTGATGCCGGCCAGAGCCACAGCCGACGCAGCGTTGGAGGCCGGGGCGCCTGCCACGGCTGTCTTGGCATTGGTGGTTGCGGTTGAGGTTGCCGCGGTCTTGCCCGGCTTGGCAGATGCCACGTCGGTGGCCGCAGGCAGCAGCTTGTTGCTGGCCACGCAGGGCAGTTCCAGGCTTTGCGGCGGCTGGTGGGTGGTGCTGCGCTTTCTTTCAGGCAGGGTATAGGAGAGGTTGCAGCCCACCATGCCGGTGTCGGTCTTCCACTGCACCTGCAGCTCGCCCTGGTCTGATAGCCCGCGCGCCAGCAGCTTGCCGGCCTGGCCGATCACGCCCAACTCTTTGCCGTCCATGTCCAGCACGCTGGCGCCAAAGGGCACAGGCATGTTGCCGGCCTGCCGCGCGCGGATCACGGCCGAGCGGCCGTAGGCCGTCTTGAAGACCAGCAGCGGCACGGCACCGGCCAGCGGCGCGACGTGCTGGCTGGTTTCCTTGAGCTCAACGTCGGTGGAAAGGCCCTTGGGATCAATGGAGACCTCGTTCATCGAGAACGGTGTGAGGTAGGGCACGACGGCATAGCCCCGGCTGTCCACCTTCACTCCGGGCGCGTTGTTGATGCGCGCGCCCTCCGCGTTCTTGGCCTCCACGATGGCAAAGGTGTCAGACACCGATTGCGACAGCGTCACGCCGCCCGGGTGGGCCACGATGGCGCCACGCGCGCCTACCGAGAACTGCTGGTAGCCACTGCTGGCGCTGACGCTGCCGCTGAGTTCGGTCTGCGATGCGCGGTAGGTGGCGTTGGCGCTGGCACTGGTGCTGCTGCCATTCATGCCACCGGTGTTGTGGTTGGCGCTGAGGCCGTAGGAGATGGCGTTGTCGTCGCCCAGCAGACCGGACAGGTTGGCCTGGGCCTGCACGCGGCCGCGCGAGTCGCGGTTGGTATTGGTGGAGAGCATCATGCCGCGCTCCATGCTGAGCGGAATCGACAGGCCCACGTGCAGGAACGTGTTGGACTGTCCCCAGGCATCGCGTTGGCGCGCCGCAGAGAGGTTGTAGGAGATGTTGCGGAACGAGTTGCTGTAGCCAATGGCGTAGTCGACGTTGGAGCCCTGTCGGTTCCAGTACTTGGCAGTGGACGCCGTGAGGCTGAGGTTGCCTCCCCCAGGCCCGAACTGCTGGCCCATGACCAGGGAGGCACGGTTGCGCGGCCGGTACAGGTCCGTGGAGGGCCGTAGCAGATTGGCCTGATCCCGTGCGCGCATGGCGTCGTTGAGGCCGAAGAATCCGTTGGTGGAGTAGCGATAGGCGGCAATGGCCACGTGGGTGCCGGTCTGGGCAAAGGATTTTGCGTAGCTGGCCCGCAGGCTCTGCCCGGAAAAGGAACCGTCGTGGGGGATGCTGGTGGAGGCGTGCGTGATGTCTGCGCCGAAGGCGCCCCAGGGCGTGGTGAGCGCTGCGCCAATCATGGGCGAGATATGGCCCTTGGCCAGGGACACGCCGCCGTAGCCTGTCAGCATATTGGTGAAGCCGTGCTGCCACGTGGCCTGGGAGAACATGGGCGAGGTGTTGGGCAGGTGGCGCACCACGCCCGCAGTGAGGCTGTATCGGTTCTGCCCTTCACGCAGCGACAGCGGCACGGCCGCGTAGGGAACGGAGAAGCTGCGCACGGCGCCATTGGCCTCGGTGATGCTGACTTGCAGGTCACCACCGTAGCCCGTGGGATAGAGGTCGTTGATGACGAAGGCGCCGGGCGCCACCGTGGTTTCGTAGAGCTTGATGCCGTTCTGCGTGATGGTGACTCGGGCATTGGTGTTGGCCACGCCGCGCACCACGGGCGCGTAGCCGCGCTGGGAGTCGGGCAGCATGCGGTCATCACTGTTCAAGCGTATGCCGCGAAACGAGGTGGAGTCCATCAGGTCGCCACCCGTGTAGGTGTCGCCCAGTATGAGCTGGGAAGACCAGTCGGCAATGTCGCGCTGTGCGTAGGTGGAGATGTTCTGGTAGTTGCCCCGTCCAGTGTCCGCCCAGCTGAAGGAGCCGTTGTGCCGGAAATGCCAGCGGTCGATGTTGACGCCGCCGTTCAGGCCCAGGTAGCTCTGCGTGGTGTTTTCTGCGTTGCTGGAGCGCCCGTGGTAGGTGTTGAACTGGTAGCCGAGCAGGCCGACAGGCACGCCAGCGCTCCATTGGTCGGGACTGACATAGCCGCGCACCGAACGGCGTAGCGAGGCCTGGGGCACGCTCAGGTCCAGTCGCTGCTTGCCGAAGTCGAAACTGGTCAAGGCGCCCGCAACGATCTGGTCCAGACGGTTGCAGCCACCGTCGGCCGCCAGCTTCAAGGCGGCCTCGGGCGGCAGGCGTGAGAGGTCGATGCCCACCTTCTCCAGCAGGGCCTTGTCCAGGCAGGGCAGCGCGTCCTGTGAGCCGGACTGGGCCTTGAACTGCACTTCGCGGCGGCCAACCCAGTTGCCGTTGATGTAGATGTCGGGGCTGTAGTTGCCGGGCGTGACCACGTTGGCGCGCGAGTAGCGCGAGACATCAATGGTCTGCTTGCCGGTGTTCAGAAAGCTGGGGTCGAAGTCGACGGCAGCCGGCGTGGGCTGCCACTGGCCGGTGGACGTGGAGGTCGTGACTTCCTTGACCTGCTGCCCCTGCTGGGCCTCGGACTGCCAGCACACCAGCACGGAGAGCAGCAGCGCATGGCCGGGCTTCAGTTGGAAATATCCGGCAGGGCCTTGGCCTGGCCCCGGCATTGTTCCTTTTCCTTGCCTTGTATGCCGGCTTTTGATTCCCTTTTCTGAATCTGGAAAGACTGGCCTGATCATTTGCTTATCTCCTAATGCTGTGCGCCCGATGCAAAGCGAACGGCCAAGGCCGATGTGCCAGTCCCGGTAAAGAGACCGATGCCGTTTCGCCGGGTATTAACGCTGGGTATCGGTGTGCTGGCCGGGCTAAAAATGCAGTGGCATTAGATAATCAGGCCGGAAAGGACGGGGGATTCGCGTGGCTGTGCTCGCATTGCCCTGTTTATTGGGCGGAATTTCCGATTCTGGCTTCGTGGTTGAGGCTGGCGCCCCAATCATTTATGCTGCTGAACATCACCGTGGCACCTGCCGCGCCAGCCATATTGACACCCGCAGGTTCCTTGATTGGAAAGGTGGCCACCTGGCCGGGAAGAACGGGCCCGACGCCTGCCTCGAAGGATTTGCCGCCGAGTTGCACTTCAACGCCAGCCACATTGACCACAAAGGCGCTGGGATTGCGTGCTTTCAACACGGGCTGGTTTTTGGCGTCAACGTCTACCGACCATTGAAGCTGGGCAGGAGCTTCCTGGGCATTGCCGGGCAGGTTGCTGGGTCGGTACATGAGCTTGACACGGGTGCGAAAGGCGAACTGGAGATTGTTGGAGTCGCCTTCCATTTCCGCCTTGGGCGGGACGTCCAGTACGTTGAGCCAGAACAGGGATTCCTTGTCGGCAGGCAGTGCTTCGCCCGAATAGATGATGCGCAACGTCTGGCTCTTGCCCGCCTCGATGCGCATGATGGTGGGCGTGATGACGAAGGGAACGTCGATGTTCTCAGGCGATTCCTGGTTGTTGCCCTTGTCCAGCCAGGTCTGCACCAGGGCAGGTTTGCTGCCTTCGTTGGTGAGCTGGATGGTGGCTTCCTTCTCGCCACTGGGGAAGATGATGCGCGTGCCCGTCAATGTCACGCTGGCCTGTGCCGCCGCTCCAAGAAGAAGGGACAACAGGATGGCAGCAAGCCCATATGAACGTTTGATCGTCAGCATCGGAGAACTCTCTGGGTTTTGAGCGAAAGAATGGGGTCGGGCCCATGTCACGAAAGCAGAAGACACGGCATATCGACCACCGCAAGGCGGCCGATATGCCTGAAAGTCAGTGATTACTGATAGACCAGCGAGTAGGTCACCGAGGTGTCGGTACGGCCGGCCGTCACGGGGCCGGTGGCCACGTATTCGGAGGCGAAACGCATGACGGCCCGGCCCGTGCCACCGACCTTGTTGTCGATGTCCACAAAGCGTGATTGGGCGGAACCGATCTTCAGACGCTCGTTGTTGCTGGGATCCACGATGGCGATCTGGACACCGGAGGCCACGGTGGGCGCACCAGTACCGCTGGCAGCTGCAGGCTTGAGCATGCCGGTGACCAGATCCACGTTGGGGCCGGCTTCGAAGAACACGGCGACCTTGGAGACAGGCGTCGTGGCGGTGGCGCTGGAGGCCAGTTCGCAGCCACTGAGTTCCAGCGAGAACGCCTGGCGGCCGACCGTAGCGCCCACGGTGGCCAGCTGGTTGTTCGCCACGTTGGGCAGCTTCACGCCGTCCTTGGCTGCGCCGGCGACCGTGGTGTCCACCTTGCAGGTGGTGGTGACCACCTCGCCCGTGAAGTTGATGGTGCCGTCTGCTGCTTGAGCGGTGTTCATGGTCATCATGACCAGGCCGGCGACCGATGTCAGCAATGCGATCTTTTTCATGGGTATTCCCTCGAGTTGAAGAGATAAATGAAATTCCAGCAGCGATGAATCCGCTGATGGAATAGGAGATTGTGTGAATGGTTGAGTGGTTAATAAATCATCAGTGTCCCATGTTCACCTCATCAATCCAATGGTTGGTAACTGTCAGCATGGTCAATGATTTGCAGGGGTTGCGATCATGCTGGAATAGGTGGTGGCGCTGACATGGAGAAATTGTTCGGATGAGGGAGCGTTGGCGAGGGTTGGGCGAGGTTTGTTTCTCTGGCATGTTTGAAATTGAATTGCTCAAAGACACCAGTGCCCAATGGCGCGGACGGGGTTCAGGAGAGAATATGTCAAAGAAAAAGGCGAAAAAACCTATTCTTTGGGTATGTGATGGATTCTAGGTGTGCGCCGCCGTTATATGAAATAGGGCGCATTCTGATTTTTGAGCCTGGATCTAGGAATAGTCCTAGATTTGCTCTGTCGAATGGGGGAAAGAGGGTGCGCAGCCCGCCTGCGCCGGGCGGTTGCCTGTGCTGAGGGTGATGGTGTCTGCGGAGGGGGCGCGGGTCCCGCAGATCAGGAGGGGTGGTCGAGGGCGAAGGCCTGCAAGGGCAGCACCGGCCCTCGGCCCTGTGGATCAGGGGCGCTGGGACAGCAAATACTGCGCCATTTCGGCAAAGCCGTCGCCGCGCTCGGCCTGCGTGACATGGCGAGGCAGGTGCTTGAGCTGGGGCACGAAGCGCGCGATGTTGGCCACGCCCAGGCTGTGGGGCATGTGCTCGAACATCAGCTGGTCGTTGGTGGAGTCGCCGATGTAGATCCAGCGGTCCAGCGTGGCGTCGAGGTCGATGTCGAACAGGGTGCGCAGGATCCATCGCGCGCCTTCGAGCTTGTTGTGCGCGCCAAACCAGCCGTTGATGTGGATGGAGCTGACGGTGGCGTTCATGCCCGCCGCCTTCATGATGGCCACGCAGCGGTCAATGTCCTGCTGGGGCATCTGGGTGAATTCGCTATGGTCCACGGCAATGTCGCATTCGCGGCCCGCCGAGTCGGTGGCGCGCAGCGCGCCGGGCACGGTGGCCTCGATCTCGGCCAGCACCTGCTGCATGCGCGCGTAGTTGGCAGTGCGTGTGACCTCGTCCTGCTGGTAGAGCTTGTCCAGCCCGCCCTGCGCATTGCGCCGCAGTGCCACGGCGCCGTTCTCGGCCACGATGGCATCCACGGGCCAGGCCTGGGCAAACGGCTCGCTCCAGCCTACGGGGCGGCCGGTGATCGGTACCACGCGCAGCCCGGACTGCTTGAGCTGGGCAATGGCATCAACGACATGGGCCGGCACCACGCCTTCCGTGGTCAGGGTGTCGTCGATGTCGGTGAGGATGCCGAGCGGCGATGCGGGAGGTGTCCAGAGGGACAGCGGCTGGAGGGTTGTAGGCACGGTCGTCAAAATGCAAAAAGCCGCCCGGGGCGGCTTGTAAAAGGGCAGCGCTTGCGCGCACGGACCGTGCGCGCAAGGGCTCCATCCTACTGCCTGGCGAACTCGACGATGGCCTTGTAGAACTTGTCGGAGCCGTCCTTGGGGTTGTCTGGGGACAGCTCCATGCGGTTGACGCCGTGTTCGGCCGCGCCCTTGAAGCGCTGGTTGATCACCGAGAAGTAGTAGGGGCTGATGAAGGTGGCGCCTGCGTCATAGTGGGCCTTCAGCGCGGCCAGGTGCGTTCCGTCAAGTTTCCATTGCTGCGGATTGAACTCGGGCGCGCCGTAGCCGCTGCCGATCTGGTGCTGCTTCATGAAACCGCGCAGCCAGTCGCTGTTTGTGGCGCCGCCGTACATGTTCAGGCCCTGCTTCCAAGGTGCCTTGCCATCCAGGGTCTGGGTGGAGGCGAACAGCTGCGGATTCCACGAGGGGTTCACATCGGGAATGATTTGGTGGGAGTACAGCTTGGCTGCGGGCAGGCCCGCCTTGAGGGCGCGCTCATGGAAGGTCTTCAAAAAATTGAAGACTTGGGATTCTCGATAGTGGTTCCAGTCACGTGCCAGAGGGTTGTAGTAGACGTCCTGCAATGGGGGAGGCATGTCCAGCCATGAGCGAGCGCCCTTGCGCTCCAGCGCCGTAAAGGCTGGCATCCAACCAAGCCGCCGAGGCTCCAATCCGGGTGGTGGGCTGCTTTGATCCCGTGGCACCACCACGAAATCCACATCAGCCATTTTGTAGCGCCGCCCTTTGGATAGGACCACTACTTGGGCCACATGAGGACCGGGCTTCAGTTTGCTGAAGTCAATGTCGCGCCGAAAACCGGTGTTGGGGTTTGTGATTTCATCGACGGCACGGTAGACATCCAAGCGATTGAGGCTGCGGGCCATGGGTCCGACAAGCTTGCCATCCACATAAAGGTTGATTTTATCCACGATCTGTGCGGGATCCCAGAGCCATCCTGCAACAGGCAGGGTACCGTCGGCATATGCGTCGTAGTGCTCGCCGAAGGAGCCGAGTTTCTCTTTCCGAATATCCTTGGAGGGGGCTGGGATGACATCGAAGGACGCGTAGTCCAAGCCGGTCTGCGCCTTGAATCGTTGAATGTCCCTGTAGTGTGTGCGGAGCCATTGTCGGAAGCCTTCTATCGATTCCGGGCTGTAGTCCGTCACACGGATGTCCCTATAGGCGCCCATTCCATTCTCGAAGTCTGGAAACATATGGTGAAGTTCACCGGCCAACGTATAGGCCACGATGCGATTTTGCACGGGCAGAGGCAGTTCCTGGATTTTTTTTGCCACATGCTCAAGTGCCTTGAAGCGATAGTGGTTGACAGGAATTTCCGGATTTGTCGCAAGTGTATAGGGCAGGATGCTGTAGCCGAAGTAGTCCAACTGCAACGGCTTGCCATCACGCAACTGCATCAGATTCTTGGGAGTCTTGCGCAGGTCCTCTACGATGGGCCCTAATGAATCGAAATGGTCGGCCGCAAGATAAACAACGACGGGGCGTGGAATCTTTCGGATGACGTTCAGGAAACTGTCAACCTTGGAGTCGTCAATTTCCCAGCCCTTTCCCGTGCGGTGATATAGGTCGAGCAGTTGCAGGGTTGCCGTGTAGCCAATTTGAACAGAGCCTTTGGGGCCGCCCGGTTCCAGTGTATCGAGGAGACGCGTGACAGCCGTGGCACCATCCATGCCGCTTTTGCGGCAGAACGCATAGGCCTCTTTGAGGGTCCGGATCTTCTTGTCTGCAACGGCCTCATCGCACAAATATATGCCCTCGACGGTGGGCGCGATAATCAAGGGCTGATCGGATGGCCTTGCAGCAGTTCCTGCCTGTGAAAAATTGGCCGTGGCAAACATCACCAGTCCCACCAAGTTCAGCGCGGAAAGATGGAATGATTTTGGTGAAATACGGGTTGGGGTCATTTGGGAAGACGCAGGAATTGCAGAGGCTTGGGTTATGATAAAAAGCAGGGGCTCTTAAAAGATGCCCCTGGCCTCATTCATGATTTTCTGGATTATATTTTTCCAGCTTGTAGGGGAGTATCTGGGGAGAACTACTGTCGCGAGTTGGAGATTCGATAAAAGAGGAAGTTCCTGCTGTCAAGCGCCTTTGCGCGAGGAGAATCCGAACCAGGTGGAGACTTTTTTCTTGAATATCTGATAGAGCGGATATTCAACGAGGCGGTAGCAAAGCCAGGAAAATACCAGTGTGGCTAATATGCTTGCAAGAGCCCAGATGGTATTGGGAATTCGCACGGGTGATTTGAAATAGATGATGCTCATCGCAACGAGCACCATGATATGGCTGAGATATATGCTGTATGAGGCATCTCCCAGGGATTGCAGCAATTTCCACGGGGTGATGTTTTTTCGCTCAAACTCCATGGCGCAGGCCACAAGACAGCAGGAGAACCCGCCGAAAAGAACGGCTCTTTCTCCGGCGTGGAAAAATCCGGCCATCCCGCTGGCGTTCAAATTCCCATGAATTTGATAGAAGTATGCGGCAGCTAGAAAGGCAATGGCAGCAGTCGCCCAGATAGAGATATATTGCTGTGGCCGTCGACGGACGAATTCCGATAGCAGAAAGCCTGCGATGAACTCCACGACAAGCGGAGATGCGTAGAAGGGAATCAGCAGGCTCGCCTTGGCCTTCCCTTCATTTTGAGGGAGGTACATCCCGTTCTTGTACAGCCAGACATTGAAAATGATGATGCCAAGGCCACAGATCCCTAGGATCTTTGCCGCATAGCGTCTTTGCCAGAGGACAATCAAGGCAACGACGACATAGAAATACAACTCAAAACTCAGCGTCCAAGTAATGGGGAGAAGGTAGAGCATTAAATCCTGAGGCCACAGGAAGAAAGATCCCAACAGGCTTGTCTGAGGCTTGATATTTTGGAAATGCCATGCAGCGATGAGGTAAACAAAGAAAAATGGCCACCAGCCAATGTAGATTCGGCCAAATCGCTGCGTTAAAAAACGTGCGAATGAATGCCATCCAGGTTTTAGATTCCTCGTGGTTTCAGCCATTATCAGTCCGCTGATTACGAAGAATAAATCAACCCCAGCAAAACCCAGTCGAGTGACCGCTTCTGGCAATATTGTCAGTGTGAATGGCGTCACGGGTGGACTCATGTGGTGGAGTACCACCCAGAATGCGGCAAAGAATCGCAAAGTCTGCACGTTTTTTAACATTGGGGTTCCTCAAGAGGATAATCTATCTTTTCTGAAGTCTTTGAGTATGCATGCGTCCATTAGCAGCCCGCTAAGCGGCTCCTGAGGGGTGCTGCTAATATCGTGGTGCAGAAAGGCGATGAGGAACTGGATTCCAATGATGACAGGCAAGGCAGCGAGCATAACTGTTCCGCTGCTTGCCGGGAGATTGTCCAATAAACTGCTGATCCAATGAATTCCTCCGAAAATTATTCCGAAGGATAAAAAAAGAACGCCAAAGATGCTATATATGGTTCCGGCGTTGAAATCTCTTAGAAAATAATTGTAGAAATAGCGTTTTCCTATGCGGATGGCATGCTTTTTCAGGAATTCCGGGAGGATCTTGTTTATCTTGAGATTGGACTCCTCATCTGCATAGACTGCGTCCATGGGTATATCTTTGACGACAGCACGGATGGTGTTCAGCCGAAAGAGCATGTCGGTCTCGAAGAAGTAGCGTTTTTCCAGCTTGCTGATGGGTAGTTCTCGTAAGACGCTCGTGTGGATGGCTGTATATCCGTTGGACGGGTCCATGATGTTCCAGTATCCGCAGCTGATTTTGGTAATGAAGGAAAGTGCAGCATTCCCAAAAATGCGGATTTTTGGCATGGTTTGCACTGATTCAAGCCTGAAAAATCGATTGCCTTTTGTGTAGTCTGCTCTTCCTTGGATGATGGGGGTGACAAAAAGTGGAAGTAGTTTAGGATTCATCTGTCCATCGCCATCTATTTTGACTACGATATCCATTCCATCCTTGATCGCTTGACCATAAGCCGTGCTTACCGCTCCTCCCACGCCTTGGTTTTTTGTGTGGAAAAGTACCCTCACCCGAGGATCCTTGCAATTCTGCAGAATCCAGTTTCCACTGCCATCAGGGCAACAATCGTCTACGGCATATATTGTTGTTACGCAATCGGGTATTTTTTCTATCACCTCTATGACATGCTGTGTGACTTTGTAGCAAGGGATGGCAACTGAAATTTTCATGTGATCTGTTTTGTTAATTGGGTGCTTGGGATGCAATGGTTATCCCTGTTGCAATGAAGATGCCTCCGATAATAGTTTTAGGGTGCATTGGCTCGTTCAGAAATAGCCAGGCCAGACTGGGCACAATTATAAAGGCCAGTCCCATAATCGGATAAGCCAGATACAGAGGTGCACTTCTCAGAATCCACACCCAGGCCAGCGTGGTGACTCCGTAAAGCGCGAAAGCCGCAAGCAGCCAGCCATTGAGGGCAATATCCATCAGAGAGGGGGAAAGCGGAATAGCGGCTGCTGCCTTCTTGAAAAGCAGCTGCCCCAGCGAAATGCCGAGGACGCAAATAACAGCTAGACTGGTGAGAAAAGGTGTCATGTGTTGGAAGGTGTGTTGTCTTGGTAGGCGTGCTGCCCGGTGTTGCCAAGGCAAACATGACGGGCCGGGATGGCTGAGGAGCTTTCCTTGCGGCTCGGCTGCACTTAGGGCGCTGGTTGCAAAATGCTGCGGAAATCTGGATCGGCTGCGAGTGAGGTCCCATTGATGCGGATGTCAGACTAGTGCGAGGATTGATGGAGCAGGCAGTCGCCAGCTCGCCCGGTACGGTAGGCGTTGCTGATTATGCAGGTACGGCAGGCCGCGCGCGTGCAGTGTGCATGGCCTGTGGCGGCCGCGGCGGCCGCGGCGGCCGCGAGGTACAGCTAGTGGAAATGCCGTACTGCGTTGGCCGGCCCATGCATTAGGTGCCATCGACTGCGGCCTTTTCCCACGAGCTACTTTGCCGCAGTCGAGTAAATTAGCCATCTTTCTGGCGATGCCTCGCCGCAGTCGAGGGATGTTGCCTGTGCTGACTTCACAGATTGCCGTAATACTGATGTTTCGTTTCCTTTTTGCCCTCATTTTTCTCTTTGTGTCGGTGGGGGGGCACGCCCAGGCTCCGGAGAAGACACGAGTATCGGGTGCGTTGGAGCATTGGTCGCTCGATGAGCCCAGCAGCAAGCTGTCGCTTACAGGATGGGTGCTGGCAGGTCAGGACGGGACGGCTCCACCGGCGATGAAGCTTTCCATTTTGGGGACGGAATTCCAGGCGAAGGATGCGGCGTGGACTGCGAGGCCGGAGCTGTCGGCGGACAGCCCCTACACCGGTGGTCAGGTGGGCGTGGGCTTCGATTGGACGGTGACATTACCTGCGAAGCCTCCTGGCGGTGTGCATGTCATCCGGCTCGAGGTCGTCTACCCGGGGGGCCAGACATTCTTGCTGCAAAGCTCGTTGGGTGGCAGCCCCGAATTGATCGTCAAGAGGATAAAAAAAAGCCATTGGTGGGCGCTGGGGATCGTGCTGGTCGTCGTGCTGCTCATCCGTTTCGGCAGGCTTGAGCGCACAAGGCTGGCGCGCCGTCTGTCCCAGTGGACGCAGGAGCGAACGGGTTACCTGCTGATCGTCGGTGCCTTCGCCGTGCTGGTGACCGCTGGCATTACCGGCAGTTCGATGAATCTGCTTCTGGAGAGCCCGATAGGGCAAAGTCTGCTCAGCGCGAAGGGGAGCCAGGCGCGCCTGTTCGACCTGCGCGACATTCGTGGAGACGAGTGGGGCGTGCTTATGCCGAACGTGCTGGCTCAGGTCAATCATGAGCCGCAGTTTCCGGTCGTGAATACCAATATCGGTTTGAGTGGGCAGAACATGGGTGTGATCGGCATGACGGGTGTTCCGATCGCTAATTGGGCCGCTTTGGCCAAGCCTGCGACCTGGGGATATTTCCTGCTGCCGTTGCGCCAGGCCATGAGCTGGCAATGGCAGCTCCCGTTCTGGGGTGGCCTGCTTTCGGTCTGGCTGCTGCTCAACCTGCTGCGGCCTGACAGGCGCGGGCTCAATCTGGCTTTGTCGTTCGCTTTCTGCGTGGCCCCCTACGCTGCCGCCTGGTCCAACTGGCCCCTGTACGCCACGATGTTCCCGGCACTGGGTTTTGTGCTCGCATGCAAGCTGATGCAGACCACACGTCGCGGGCATGCGCTATTGCTAGGCCTCGGTCTTGGCTGGCTGATGGCGTGCTGGTTCCTAGTGCTGTATCCCACCTGGCTCATCATCGTTGGCAGTTTGCTGCTGTTCGTCGGTGTGGGCTGGTGCCTAGACAATCGTGATCGGCTGCATTGGGGCATGCCGCAGGTGCTAGGCGCCGTGGCGGCGGGGGTGGTTGCCGCGGCCCTGCTAGGCAGCTGGTGGATGGATACGCACGACGCCGTTGCATTGATGCGGGCAACCGAATATCCCGGCAAGCGAGGCGCGCTGCCCGGGGGGGATCTGGACTGGCTGTGGCATCTGCGTGGATACAACAACGCGGATATCGTGACACATGCTTCTGGAGCGCATACCGACCAGTCTTCCGCCAGTTCCTATTTCCTGTTGCCCTTGATGTTGCTTGTGCTTTGCGTTAGCCATCTGGTGCAGCGGCGAGAGCGGCGTTGGGCTGTCGCAGCATGCACGGCCTTCATTGCCTGCTACTGGATCTACGGCTTTGTCGGCGTGCCGATCTGGCTGGCCAAATACACACTTTGGGGAAATATGCCCACGTTCCGCATGGATGTGGGTATGGGGCTGGTGAGCGTCGTTTTGATTACATTGGCGGCCGAGAAGGGGGTGCTGGCCGATAAGCCAGCGCCCGGTTGGTGGACGAGCTGCCTTGTGCCGGCACTGGCTGCTCTCGGCAGCGCAGTGGTGATTGCATGGATGCTCTATCGCACACCACTGTTTTTCATGCCGGAGGGCAGTTGGGTCTATACATCGGCCATGGTCATTGTCGGAACGATGATGTGCTGGTGGATGCTGAGGGGCAAAGTGGGCGCCGCCGTTGCCATGTTGATCGCCGTGCATCTGCTTGCAACACTGACTTTCAATCCTGTGATGCGGGCGCCCAAGAGCGTGAGCCTAGCAGAAGGGAGTATCCCCTATGTCATCAACTCAGAGGGCAGACACTTGAGGACCATTTTGCTCAATGGCGACGGCATAGGGCCGCACATGCTCGCTGCAGCAGGATTTCCAATTTCCAATGGTGTGTTGTACTACCCGCACAAGGAGCTGTGGTCCAGAATGGGGTTGCCCGAAAAAGAATGGCCCGTGGTTAATCGCTATCAGCATCTTGGTTTCTACACGGACGCCAGTGTTGAAAATGTCTCAGGTTACCGTGCGTCTGCAGCATCGGTCGACTATGTACGCGTCGATATCCATCCACAACGGTTTGACTTCTCCAAGACAGGTGCTCAGCGCGTGGTTGTGGAAGCTGCACAGGCGAACGATCTGCGTTCCAATGCCTCGTTGACATGGATGGGCGAGTACAGGCGCCTGCACTGGTTTGCCATCAAAAAAGAGGGGCGATAGAAATCTTTACGGATTTGCCGAGCAAGGCTCTTGGGTCCGATGCATCAGGAGATCCTGCTGCACCAAGCCCTTCCCTTGCCTTCAAAGATCGTGAATTTCTGGGCGCAGGTCGGGGCTTTTGCTCGAACCGAATTCGGACTTTGCCCGGCTACTGGCCTGTGCCCCTGAATCGGGGGCTGGCCTTCAGGGGAGCTTGATGGCCTGGTAGGCCGCCATGCAGTTCATGGGGATTGCTGTCTTAGCCACGCTGCAACGCCAACCCCGCATGCTCGCGCAGCGGATGGAAATGGATCTTCGGAAACCGCTCCTGCGCCAATCGCACGTCATAGGGTGACGTGCACAGATAGGCCAGCGTGTCGGCCGCATCGCGCGCCATGCGCAGCGGGTAGGCGTTCTCGAATTCGCGCAGTTCGCCCGGCGTGTCGGCCGTGATCCAGCGGGCGGCCGTGTACTGGCAGCCTTCCAGACGGATGTCGCAGTCGTATTCGGTGTTCAGGCGGTGCTGCACCACTTCGAACTGCAGCTGGCCCACGGCGCCCAGCAGCATGTTGCCGCCGGCTTCGGGTTTGAAGACCTGGATGGCGCCTTCCTCGCCCAGCTGCATCAGGCCCTGCTGCAGCTGTTTGGTGCGCAGCGGGTTCTTGAGCACCACGGTCATGAACATTTCAGGGGCGAAGAAGGGCAGGCCCGTGAATTGCAGGCTCGCGCCGTCGGTGATGGTGTCGCCCAACTGCACGCCACCATGCGTGGTGAAGCCGATGATGTCGCCCGCATAGGCTTCTTCGACGGCTTCGCGGCGCTGGCTCATGAAGGTCACGACCGAGGTGGGGCGCAGTTCCTTGGCGGTGCGCTGCACCTTCATCTTCATGCCGGGCGTGTACTTGCCCGAGGCCACGCGCACGAAGGCGATGCGGTCGCGGTGGTTGGCATCCATGTTGGCCTGGACCTTGAAGACCACGCCGGAGAAGCCTTCGTCCTCGGGGTGGATGATCTTTTCCACAGGCTGCTTGTTGACCAGCAGCGAGCTTTTGCGGGGGCCGGGCGGGGGCGACATGTCGACCACGGCATCCAGCACTTCCATGACACCGAAGTTGTTCACGCCCGAGCCGAAGAAGACCGGCGTGAGCTTGCCGGCCAGGAAGGCCTCGTGGTTCCAGGGGGCCGAGGCGCCCTGGGCCAGTTCCATGCTTTCCAGCGCGTCGTCAAAGGCCTGCCCGAAGCGCGCGCGCAGCTTGTCGGCCTCTGCCAGGGGGATGGCCTCGAAGTCCTGGGGGCGGCGTTCGCTGCCGGGCTGGAACACCGTCATGGTCTGGGTGAGCAGGTTGATGATGCCGCCGAACTGCTTGCCCTGGCCCACGGGCCAGGTGACGGGGCAGCAGGGCATGCCCAGCTCGCGCTCGACTTCGTCAAGAATGTCCAGCGGATCGCGCACTTCGCGGTCCATCTTGTTGACGAAAGTGATGATGGGGGTGTCGCGCTGGCGGCAGACCTCGATCAGGCGGCGGGTCTGCGATTCCACGCCGTTGGCGGCGTCGATCACCATCAGCGCCGAGTCCACGGCCGTGAGCACGCGGTAGGTGTCTTCCGAGAAGTCCTTGTGGCCCGGGGTGTCGAGCAGATTGACCACATGGTCGCGGTAGCTCATCTGCATGACCGAGCTGGCCACCGAGATGCCGCGCTGCTTTTCGATTTCCATCCAGTCGGAGGTGGCGTGGCGGCTGGCCTTGCGGCCCTTGACGGCGCCCGCGATCTGGATCGCGCCCGAGAACAGCAGCAGCTTCTCGGTCAGCGTGGTCTTGCCCGCGTCGGGGTGGGAAATGATGGCAAAAGTCCGGCGGCGCCGGGTTTCAGAGGCGTATGACACAGTATTGAAAGCGCAGAGGCAGGGCGGTGCCTGCCAGGAAAGGGAGACGTAATGTCTGTCGCGGGCGGCCATTGGGGCATGGAGCCAAGCGAGGCCGCAAATGGCCGCCATTCTACTTTCGCACCGGGAATATCGGCGAACAGGGATGTAAGTCGTGTCCCTGGTTTCTTGATGCCGTCTTGATACGGCACGTCGCAATCTCAATCCGCTTTTGACAGCCCCGGCCCTAGAGTTTTCCCCATCGCAACAACAGGTGCCGCCATGCGGCGCCGATGCGGGAGAAATCCCTATGACCTTGACCGAAATCACCGGATGGCTGGGCGCCCTGGGCGCCCTGGCTGTGTTTGTCTACCTCGGATACGCATTGCTGCGGCCCGAACAGTTCTGAGGTGGCGCAGATGCAAGACCTGATCTTTATCGCCCTGAGCCTGGGCTGCTTCGGGGGCCTGCTGGCCTTCGTGGCGGCGCTGGGCCGGATTTGACTGCCTGAAAGGAGACCTCCATGTGGTTGACCTGGATGGAATATGCACTGGTGCTGCTGCTGATGACGGCGCTGGCCGTGCCCATGGGGCAGTGGCTGGCACGCTGCTTCACGAGTGAGCACCATGCCTGGATCGAGCGGCTGAGCTTTCGCGCCCTGGGCGTGAACC
Organism: Delftia sp. ZNC0008; assembly: GCF_000799035.1. Lineage (NCBI taxonomy): Bacteria > Pseudomonadati > Pseudomonadota > Betaproteobacteria > Burkholderiales > Comamonadaceae > Delftia > Delftia sp. ZNC0008. The sequence continues at coordinate 6,228 of NZ_JTKZ01000439.1, read as the reverse complement.
CGGCCGAGCGCATGGGCTGGCAGCGCTACGGGCTGGCGCTGCTGCTGTCCAACGGCGCCATGCTGCTGCTGGGCTATGCGCTGCTGCGCCTGCAGGGCTGGATGCCGCTCAATGCGCTGAGCAATGCGGCGCAGACACCGGACCTGGCCTTCAACACGGCCGTGTCCTTTGTGACCAATACCAACTGGCAGGCGTATTCGGGCGAGAGCAGCCTGTCCAACGCCACGCAGATGGTGGCCATCACCTTCATGATGTTCGCTGGCGCGACCACGGGCGTGGTCGCCGCGGCGGGTGTCATCCGCGGCCTGGCGCGCTCCAGTGCCTCGGACCTGGGCAACTACTGGGTGGACTATGTGCGCATGCTCTGGCGCGTGATGCTGCCGCTGAGCTTTGTGGTGGCCCTGGTCTATGTGTGGCAGGGTGTGCCTCAGACGCTGGATGGCCAGGTCTGGGCGACGACGCTGGAGGGCGCTCGCCAGCAGATTCTTCTCGGCCCCGTGGCCAGCCTGGAGAGCATCAAGCACATCGGCACCAACGGTGGCGGCTTCTTCGGCATGAATGCTGCCCATCCGTTCGAGAACCCCACGCCGCTGACCAACGCATTCCACATCCTGGGCATGCTGCTGATCCCGTCGGCGCTGACCTATGCGCTCGGCTCCATGCTGCTGCGCCGTCGCCAGGGCTGGGTGCTGTTCGGCGCCTGCCTGGTGATGTTCGTGGGCTTTCTGGCGCTGGTGTTCACGGCTGAGCAGGCCGGCAATCCGCTGCTCACGGCCGCAGGTGCCGACCAGCAGATCAGCGCCACCCAGCCGGGCGGCAACATGGAGGGCAAGGAGCTGCGCTTCGGCATCGCCGATACGGCGCTGTTCGTGACCACGACCACGGCCGCGACCACGGGCTCGGTCAATGCCATGCATGACTCGCTGACGCCCCTGGGCGGGCTGGTGCCGCTGGCGCAGATGATGCTCAACTGTGTGTTCGGCGGCGACGGCGTGGGCCTGATCAACCTGCTGCAGTACGCCATCCTCACGGTCTTCCTGGCCGGCATGATGATCGGCCGCACGCCCGAGTTCCTGGGCAAGAAGATCGAGGCGCGCGAGATCAAGCTGGTGATGCTGGCCGTGATGGCGCACCCGATCTCCATCCTGGGCTTCACGGCGTTGGCTGCGGTCTGGCCCGACACCATGGCCAGTCTGACCAACCGGGGGCCGCACGGCTTCTCGGAGGTGCTCTATGCCTATGCCTCGGGCACGGCCAACAACGGTTCGGCCTTTGCGGGCCTGAATGCGAACACGCCGTTCTTCAACACCACCATCGGCCTGGCCATGCTGGCTGGCCGCTATCTGACACTGCTGCCCATGCTGGCCCTGGCCGGCAGCCTGGCGGCCAAGCCCACCGTGCCTGCGGGGCCGGGCACCTTCCCGACGGCCACGCCGCTGTTCATGGGCTTGCTGGTCTTCGTGGTGGTGGTGGTCGGTGGACTGACCTTCCTGCCTTCGCTGGCCCTGGGCCCTGTGGTCGAGCAACTGCAGATGCTGTCAGGACAGGTCTATCCCTGAGCACCCCTGAGCCCGTTTTTTTCTGGCCGCCTGCTGTGCCTGACACAGCAGCGCGGCGGAGGTTTCCGAAATGCAAGTTCAAACACACACTTCCGGCCCGTTGCCGGTGCTGCGCACCGATGCGCAGGTTCCATCCCAGACCGATGCCGGGGGGCTGCGCTCGCTGTTCGGCCCCAGCCTGCGGTCGGCGCTGTTCGTCGCCGTGGTCACGGGCCTGGCGTATCCGCTGGTCACCACGCTCGTGGCCCAGGCCGCGTTTCCCAAGGCCGCCAATGGCAGCCTGATCACGCGCCAGGGCTCGGTCGTGGGCTCGGCCCTGATCGGGCAGGAGTTCGCTTCGCCCCGTTATTTCCAGGGTCGGCCCAGCGCCACCACGGCGCCGGATCCCGACAAGGCCGATGCCACGGTGGCCGCGCCCTACAACGCCGCGCTGTCGGCCGCCACCAACCAGGGGTCGACCCACGCGGCGCTCAAGGAGTCCGTGGCGGCGCGCGTGGCGGCCTACCGCGAACTCAATGGTCTGGCGGCAGATGCCGCTGTGCCTGTGGATGCCGTGACGGCCTCGGCCTCCGGCCTGGATCCGCACATCTCTGTGGCCAATGCCGAGCTGCAGCTGCCGCGCGTGGCACGCGAGCGCCAGCTGCCTGTGGCCAAGGTCCAGGAACTGCTGCGCCAGCAGATGCAGCCGCGCGTTCTGGGCCTGCTGGGTGAGCCGCGCGTGAACGTGCTGCAGTTGAATCTGGCGCTGGACGATCTCTCGGCCGCGACGCTGCAGCCTGCGGCAGCCAATGCCGCCAAGGAGTAAGCCATGTCGCGCAAAACTGCTTTGTCCCTGTTCGATCCTTCGCTGGTGCGCCAGGCGCTGGGTGACTCCATCCGCAAGCTGGCACCGAGCGCGCAATGGCGCAACCCGGTGATGTTCGTGGTCTATCTGGGCGCCATCTTCACCAGCCTGCTCTGGGCCCAGGCCCTGGCGGGCGAGGGCGAGGCGCCTGCGGGCTTCATCCTGGCCATTGCGCTGTGGCTGTGGTTCACCGTGCTGTTCGCCAATTTTGCGGAGGCGCTGGCCGAGGGGCGCAGCCGCGCCCAGGCCGCGAGCCTGCGCAGCATGAAGCGCAGCACGGTCGCCAAGAAGCTGGAGCAGGCAAGCTACCAAAGCCGCTGGCATCCCGTGGGTGCGGAAGAACTGCGCTCGGGCATGTGGGTGCTGGTCGAGGCCGGCGACACCATACCGCTGGACGGCACGGTGATCGAGGGCGTGGCCTCGGTGGACGAGAGCGCCATCACCGGCGAATCGGCCCCCGTGATCCGCGAGGCCGGCGGCGACTTCTCTTCGGTCACCGGCGGCACGCGCGTGCTGTCGGACTGGCTGGTGGTGCAGATCACCGTGAACCCCGGCGAGTCCTTCCTGGACCGCATGATCTCCATGGTGGAGTCGGCCCGCCGCCACAAGACGCCCAACGAACTGGCGCTGACCATCTTGCTGGTCGGGCTGACGCTGCTGTTCCTGCTGGTCATCGTCACGCTGCGGCCCTATTCGGCCTTTGCGGTGGAGCTGACGGGCAGCGGGCAGGTCGTGGGACTGACGGTGCTGATCGCCCTGCTGGTGTGCCTGATCCCGACCACCATCGGCGGCCTGCTGTCGGCCATTGGCGTGGCAGGCATGAGCCGCATGATGCAGGCCAACGTGATCGCCACTTCGGGCCGCGCCGTGGAGGCGGCCGGCGACGTGGACGTGCTGCTGCTGGACAAGACCGGCACCATCACGCTGGGCAACCGCCAGGCCAGCGAATTCCTGCCCGCGCCCGGAGTGACGGCCGCGCAGCTGGTCGATGCGGCGCAGCTGGCATCACTGGCCGACGAGACACCCGAGGGCCGCAGCGTGGTCGTGCTGGCCAAGGAAATGCATGGCCTGCGCGAGCGTGACCTGGCAACCCTGCATGCCGTCTTCGTTCCCTTCACGGCCCAGACGCGCATGAGCGGCGTGGACATGCCGCAGCCCGACGGCGGCACGCGCAGCCTGCGCAAGGGCGCGGCCGACGCCGTGCGCCGCCACGTCGAAGCCATGGGCGGCAAGTTCCCGCCCGCCATGCTCAAGGTGGTGGAGGATGTCTCGCGGCGCGGCAGCACGCCGCTGGTGGTGGCCGATGGCGCCCGCGTGCTGGGCGTGATCGAGCTCAAGGACGTGGTCAAGCACGGCATACGCGAACGCTTTGCCGAGCTGCGCCGCATGGGCATCAAGACCGTGATGATCACGGGCGACAATCCGCTCACGGCCGCCGCCATTGCGGCCGAGGCCGGCGTGGACGACTACCTTGCCGAAGCCACGCCCGAGGACAAGCTGCGCCTGATCCGCGAACACCAGGCCGCCGGCCGGCTGGTGGCCATGACCGGCGACGGCACCAATGACGCACCCGCACTGGCCCAGGCCGACGTGGCCGTGGCCATGAACAGCGGCACCCAGGCGGCCAAGGAAGCCGGCAACATGGTGGACCTGGACAGCAACCCGACCAAGCTCATCGAGGTCGTGGAGACCGGCAAGCAGATGCTGATGACGCGCGGTGCGCTGACCACCTTCAGCGTGGCCAACGACGTGGCCAAGTACTTCGCCATCATCCCGGCCGCCTTCGTGGGCACGTATCCGCAGCTGTCGGCGCTCAATGTCATGGGACTGGCCAGCCCGGGCTCGGCCATCCTGAGCGCCGTGATCTTCAACGCGCTGATCATCATCGTCCTGATACCGCTGGCCTTGCGTGGCGTGCCCTACCACGCCATCGGCGCCTCGGCCCTGCTGCGGCGCAACCTGCTGGTCTACGGGCTGGGGGGCCTGGTCGTCCCCTTCATCGGCATCAAGCTGATCGACATGCTGCTGGTGGCTTTCGGTCTGGCCTGATCTTTGGCGGCAAGCCTGCCCGTCCGGGCAGGCACCGCCTTGCTTTCTCTGTACAAAAACCAAGATGAAATCCGTTTCTTCCATGACGGCCGCTTGTGCCGTCCCCCGCTTCTTCCCCCGTGCCTCGCTGGCTGCACTGCTGTCGCTGGCGGCTGCGTCCTGCCATGCCCAGGCCGAAACCTCTCCCGTCAACACTGCCAGTGCCGATGCCCAGCCATCGCCCGCACCCGCCTACGCGCTCACCGGCAGCGTGGCGCTGCTCAGCGACTACCGTTTCCGTGGCATCTCGCAAAGCTGGATGGGGCCGGCGCTGCAGGGCGGGCTGGAGCTGTCGCTGCCGCGTGGCGCCTACCTGGGCGTGTCCGGCTCCAGCGTGTCGCGCCACAGCTATCTGGACGGCCGCGCGCTGGAGCTTGACCTGTACGGCGGCTGGCGCACCGAGCTGCTGCCGGGCTGGACGGGCGACATCGGCCTGCTGCACTACAACTACCCCGGCGCGCGCGTGCCCCGCGGGGATGGCAGCGGCGGCGTGCGCTACGACACCACCGAGGCCTATCTGGGCGTCACCCACGGCGGCTTCAGCGCCAAATGGTCGCTGGCGCTGACGCCTTACTTCGGCCTGCGCGACAGCACGGCGGCCACGGCCTTTGCCGAGGCACTTCCCGGCAGCGGCAGCTCACGCGGCAGCAGCTATCTGGACCTGAACTACCAGCATCCGCTGGGCGACTGGGCGGTGCTGGGCCTGCATGCCGGCCACACGCAGGTGCGCAACTACAGCGAACTGTCGTACGCCGACTGGCGCGTCTCGCTGGCCCGCAGCTGGGGGCCATGGACGGCCACGCTGGCCTGGGCCGGCACCTCGGCCGACACGCGCTACTACCGCGCGGCCAATGCGGCAGGCCAGATGCAAAGCCTGGGCCGCAGCGGCTGGGTGCTGTCGCTGTCGGCGGCGTTCTAGTGTGGGAGCACGCTCTGGTGCTAGGCTGAGAACCATGCCCATTTCGTCCTCTGCCGAGCCGGCGCCGCCCGGTCTGCCGCGTCCCGATCCCGACGCCCTGGTCGCGCGCCTGCGCCATGAGCGGGCGCAGGAGGGGCGGGGCAAGCTGCGCATCTACTTCGGATCGAATGCAGGCGTGGGCAAGACCTACGCCATGCTGGCCGCCGCCCAGCGCGAACGCCAGGGGGGCCGCGAGGTTCTGGTGGGACTCGTGGAAACCCATGGCCGCAAGGAAACGGCGCAGCAGCTGCATGGCCTGGAGCAACTGCCGCTGCGCGAGCTGCCGCACCAGGGACGGACGCTGCGCGAGTTCGACCTGGATGCGGCGCTCGCGCGGCGTCCGCGCGTGCTGCTGCTCGATGAACTGGCGCACAGCAATGCGCCAGGCTCACGCCATCCCAAGCGCTGGCAGGACGTGCAGGAGCTGCTGGACGCAGGCATCGATGTCTGGACCACGATCAACGTGCAGCACCTGGAAAGCCTGAACGACGTGGTGGGCGGCATCGTCGGCATCACGGTGCGCGAGACCGTGCCCGACCAGATCTTCGACGATGCCGACGAGGTCATCGTCGTCGACATCTCGCCCGACGAGCTGCTGCGCCGCTTGAAGGACGGCAAGGTCTACATGATGGAGCAGGCCGAGCGGGCCTCGCGCAACTTCTTCAGGCGCGGCAACCTGCTGGCGCTGCGCGAGCTGGCACTGCGCCGCACGGCCGACCGCGTGGACGAGGACATGCGCGACTACCGGCGCGAGCGCTCCATAGGCACGGTCTACGCGG
>NZ_JTKZ01000421.1:0-3102 GCF_000799035.1 Delftia sp. ZNC0008 | reverse complement strand
CCGCGTAGTCGGCCACCTTCCAGCCCGTGGAGACCCTGGTCACCGTGGGCGTGACCTACCTGGTGCTGACCACGCTGGTGACCCAGGTCACGGCTGCCGTGGAGTACCGCTTCGACGTGGAGGGCCGCCACAAATGAGCGCCGACAAGCTGGCACGGGGCATGCCCTACATCGTGGCCGACAAGGTCACCAAGTCCTTCGGCAGCCACCAGGTGCTCAAGGGCGTTTCCACGCAGTTTTGCACGGGCGAGGTGACGGTGATCATCGGCGCCTCGGGCTCGGGCAAGTCCACGCTGCTGCGCGCCATCAACCGGCTGGAGCCGCATGATGGCGGGCGCATCACCATCGACGGCGTCGAAGTCACCGACAACGAAGCCACGCTGCAAAAGCAGCGCTGCGAAGTGGGCATGGTGTTCCAGCAGTTCAACCTGTTCGGCCACATGACGGTGCTGGACAACGTGACCCTGGCGCCGCGCCGCATCCACAAAACGCCGCGCGCCCAGGCCAATGCCAAGGCCATGGCCCTGCTGGAGCGCGTGGGCATGCAGGCCCATGCCCACAAGTACCCTTGGCAGCTGTCGGGCGGCCAGCAGCAGCGCGTGGCCATTGCCCGCGCCCTGGCCATGGAGCCGCAGGTGATGCTGTTCGACGAGCCCACCAGCGCGCTGGACCCGGAGATGGTGCAGGAGGTGCTGGACGTGATGCGCGAGCTGGCACGCGGCGGCATGACCATGATCGTGGTCACCCACGAAATGGGCTTCGCCCGCGAGGTCGCCGACCGCGTGATGTTCTTCGACCAGGGCTGCATCGCCCACGAGGCGCCACCGGCCGAATTCTTCGGCAACCCGGCCAGCGAGCGGATCGCGGCATTCATCGGGCGCATGGGGCATTGAGGCCGAAGCCCTGATTCGTCGCCTTGCGTGCCCTCATGCGCAGGGGGCATGCCGTTGTCGCCTTGCGTGTCCATGACTACCATGCGTCATTGACCTGAAAGGAGCCTGGCCATGACTACCATGACGATCCACGATCTGGATGAAGACCTGCAGGCCCGGCTGCGTCTGCAGGCGGACCTGCACGGCCACTCCATGGAAGAAGAGGCCCGCAACATCTTGCGCGCGGCACTCGCAGCCAATGCGGCGGAGGGGCATTCACTGTTCGACTCCATCCGGGCCCGGGTCGAGCCCCTGGGCGGCGTTGAACTGGTGCTTGCGCAGCGCGAGCCCATTCGCAATCCGCTGGGTGCCAGCCGGTGATCATTCTCGACACCAACGTCCTGTCCGAGGCTCTGCGCCCCGATCCCGACAGGCGCGCCATGGAATGGCTGGCCAGCCAGCCCCGCTCCAGTTTGCTCACCACAGCCATCACGCGCGGCGAATTGCTGTACGGCGTCCTGCTGTTGCCGCAGGGACAGCGCAAGCATGGGTTGCTGGCTGCAGTGCAGGCCATCTTGGACATCGATATGGCAGGCCGCGTCCTGGAGTTCGACAACGGTGCCGCTGACACTTATGCGCAGATCGCTGCGGCCTGAAGGCAGTCCGGCAGACCCATCAGCCAGTTCGACGCCATGATTGCGGCCATCGCCCGCTCAAGGGGAGCCAGCCTTGCCACCCGCAATGTGCGGGACTTTGCGGACTGCGGGGTCACGGTCATCGATCCCTGGCAGCGCTGAATCTGCCGCGCAGGGCTCAGACCCGCTTGCAGCGGCACACAAGCGTGCCTCAATCCTCCAGCTCGGCAGCCGAAGGCGGCGACAGCACCGCCGGGCGGCCTGCGGGCACGGGGACCGGCGCCTCGGGCGGCTCGTAGCGCGGCAGGCCGGGCAGGTTCACGGTTTCCGCATCCAGCGTGATTTCGGAGACGCGGCGCGGGGTGCCTATGGGCACGCCGGCCTGGCCCTTGCGCATGGCGGCCATATCTTCCAGGCTGGGGTAGCGGCCCAGCAGCCAGTAGTCGAACACGCGGCGCGCCAGCGGTGCGGCGGCAGCGGCACCGAAGCCGGCGTTCTCCACGATGGCAGCGACGGCAATGGTGGGGTTGTCGGCCGGCGCGTAGGCGATGTACAGCGAGTGGTCGCGCTGGAACTCGGACAGGCGTGCCGCGTTGTACTTCTCGTTCTGGCGCACGCCCACGGCCTGGGCCGTGCCGGTCTTGCCGGTGGAGGTGTAGGGCGCGTTGCCGAAGATGCCGCGCGAGGTGCCCTCCACCGTCACGGCGGCCACGGCGGCGCGCACGGCCTCCACGTTCTCGGGCTTGTAGCCCATGCTGGTGCCAGGGTCCTTGTTGATGGCCGAGAACTGCTGCGTGACGGCATCGACACGGCCCACGGCCAGGTGGGGGCGGTGCTTGACGCCCTTGGCCGCCAGCGTGGACATGGCATTGGCCAGCTGCAGGATGGTGAAGTTGTTGTAGCCCTGGCCGATGCCCAGCGAGATGGTCTCGCCCGCGTACCACTTCTTCTGCTCGGGCCGCTTGTAGGTGTTGCGCTTCCACTCGGTGCTGGGCAGCACGCCGCGCGCCTCGCCGCGCACATCGATGCCGGTGAGCTGGCCGAAGCCCAGCGGCTTCATGTAGTCGTGGATCATGTCCACGCCCATGTCGTTGGCCAGCATGTAGTAGTACACGTTGGACGACTTGATGATGGAGCGGCGCAGGTTGGTCGGCCCGTTGGGGTGGCCCGAGCGGAAGGTGTGGCCGCCGAAGGTCCAGCTGCCGTTGTCCATGATGGTGGTGTCGGGGCGGCGCTTGCCCGACTCCAGCGCGGCAATCGCCATGAAGGGCTTGTAGGTGGAGCCCGGCGGATAGGTGCCCCGCAGCGCGCGGTTGAGCAGCGGGCGGTTGATGGATTCGTTGAGCGTGGTCCAGCTCTCCTGGTCGATGCCATCGACGAAGAGGTTCAGGTCGAAGGTGGGACGGCTGACCATGGCCAGCACTTCGCCGCTGCGCGGATCGATGGCCACCAGGGCGCCGCGGCGGTCGCCGTACAGCTCCTCCACCATGCGCTGCAGCTTGATGTCCAGCGACAGCACCAGGCTGTCGCCGGGCGTGGCGGGGCGGCTGCCGAGCTTGCGCACGGCATGTCCGCCGGCCGAGGTTTCCATTTCCT
>NZ_JTKZ01000133.1:0-1119 GCF_000799035.1 Delftia sp. ZNC0008 | reverse complement strand
GGCCGGAGCCGCCTGCGTCAGGGGCGCCTGGGACGCCTGGGGCTTGCCAGGGGGATGGGCCTGCGCCGAAGCGCCAGCACCCCAGCCCACCAGCAGGCTGCAGATCGCGCCTTGCAGGACCTTGCGCGAACAGGATGGAAAACGGGCGGGGGCCATTCCCGCCAATACCGTTGGATTCACCATGGCATGCATCTGCCGCAAAGCGACAGTCGAGGGGTTGAGTAAGAGATGGGCCCTTCCCTGCGGACCACGCAGGAACGGGCATGGCCGCGCCGTGCGCAGTCAGCGCGCGGACGACGGCATGGCGTGCACGCCAGCAAGGCGCGCACGAGCAGTGATCAGGCAGTGGGATGCGTCAGCCGACAAGGGGCGCAAGGGGCACAAGGCATGCCTGCGCCGCAATATGCGGTCAGCCGAGCAGGGAAGGTCTTGGAGGGCGCAGCAGCTGGCCCGGGGCGGGCGACAGGTGCGCCTGGGAATAGGTCGAAGGCGGGGCCCACAGCGACACCACCTGCACGGCGATGGGCTCGGGCGGCCAGTACATCTCGGCGGAACGGTCCTCGCCGCAGGCCAGCAGGGCCAGCAGCTGGCGCTTGTTGCCGCTGTGTGCCGTCAGCTCGGCAAACTCGGTCTCGTCGTCTTCCTCCACTTCCGCGAGTTCCTCGAGGAATTCCTCATCGATGGTCACGACGGGATGGTGCGCCAGCAGGCCATCGCCTTCCAACCCATCGGAAGATGCCGAAGCTGCCACCTGCCCACAGAAGATGGACAGCAGCATCAGCAACGAAAAGACAAACGATGGCGCAAGGCGCATGGAGCGGGGCAGACGAGTCGGTGAAAGATGGACGCCCTGCAAACAGGACACCGTCTATTGTTACGAATGTTGAGGGAAAGTTCCGGGTTTGCCCTTAAAAAATCTGGGCAATAGATCGTGTTTTGTGCACAAAGGCTTTCCATGTGAAGAAGTCACACCGAAAACTGCAACAACCAGAAACAAAAAAGCCACCTTGCGGTGGCTTCTTGTCTGCGCAAACACGAGGGTCTGCACAAGGAATCTGGCGGAGTGGACGGGACTCGAACCCGCGACCCCCGGCGTGACAGGCCGGTATTCTAACCAAC
>NZ_JTKZ01000158.1:0-4824 GCF_000799035.1 Delftia sp. ZNC0008 | reverse complement strand
CCGCGTCCTGCGCCGTCTTTTGCATCTTTCCGCCATGAGCCTCGTCCAGCCCCTGCCCCCCGGTCCGCTCGACATCGTCGGCGACATCCATGGCGAAGCCGAAGCGCTGGAGCATCTGCTGGGGCACCTGGGCTACGACGCGCTGGGCCGCCACCCCCAGGGCAGGCGCCTGGTCTTCGTGGGCGACTTCTGCGACCGGGGTCCCGACAGCCCGGGCGTGCTGGCCCGCGTGGTGCCCATGCTGGAGTCGGGCCATGCGCTGGCCGTGCTCGGCAACCACGAAATCAACCTGCTGCGCGAGGATGCCAAGGACGGCTCCGGCTGGTTCTTCGACAGCCGCGTGGCCTCCGACACACCCAAGTACGCCCCGTTCGCACGCATGCCGCTGTGCGATATCCCCGACACCCTGGCCTTGCTGGAGCGGCTGCCCATCGCCATGGAGCGCGAGGACCTGCGCGTGGTCCACGCGGCCTGGCGCCCGCAGCAGATCGCCATGGCGCGCGAGCTGCCGCCGGGCAGCGCGCGCAGCGCCTATGACCACTTCGAGGCCGTGGCCGCCCAGCAGGCCCAGGTCAACAAGGTGGCCGAGCGCATGCGCGCCGAGCGCCGGCAATGGCCGCACGACCTGGAAGACCGCAACTGGCTACCGCCCTTCCTGCCCGCGCACAGCGAAAGCGAACTGGCCAAGGCCATGGTCAATCCGCTGAAGGTGCTGACCTCGGGCGTGGAGCGCGAATGCCGCAATCCCTTCTACGCGGGCGGCAAGTGGCGCTTCGTCGAGCGCGTGGCCTGGTGGAACGAATATGAGGATGCCCAGGCCGTGGTCGTGGGCCACTACTGGCGGCGCCTGAATCGCGGCGGCCCGTCCTTCCACGGCGCCCAGGCCGAGAACCTGTTCGGCCAGACGGGCCCGCTGTCCTGGCACGGCCGGCGCGGCAATGTGTTTTGCGTGGACTACTCGGTCGGCGGCCGCTGGAATGCCCGCCTGGCGGGCGAGGACCCGCAGCAGCGCTTCAAGCTTGCCGCCATGCGCTGGCCTGAGCGCCGCCTGGTGTTCGACGACGGTGCCCAGGCGGACAGCGAGGAGTTCGGCGTTGCGGCGGCCGCTGCCGCATAGCACGCGCCAGATACGCGGCGCTTAGCGTCAGCAGCAGCGAGCGCGGTGCGCCGTAGCAGTTGTTGCCCGACACCGTGTTGAACGAAGGCACGTAGCAGCGCCTGTCCAGCAGGTTGCTGGCGTTGGGCGCCACGCCCAGAGGGTGTCCGCCCCCCTCCGAAGAGAGGGGGAAGCGGCGCAGCCGCTCAGGGGTGCCTCAGAACGTTCCGCGCAGCGTCAGCATCACATTGCGTGGCTCGCCATACCAGTTGTTGCCGCCGCTGGTGCCCACCGTGCGGTAGTAGACCTTGTCGAACAGGTTGTTCAGGTTGAGCACGGCCTGCCAGTTGCGGTTGATGCGGTACTGCACGCTGGCATTCCACACGGCATAGCCGCCCTGGCTGAACTTGAAGGGCACGGCCGCACCGTCGAACTTGCCCGTGTCAGGATTGAAGGCATTGGCCGAGCCGCTGACGAAATGCGCGCTCTGGATATTGGCGCCACCGCCAATCGTCCATTGCGACAGCTCGCCGGGCAGGCGGTAGGTGCTCCACAGCTTGAACAGATGCTTGGGCGTGACGGAGTGGTAGATGCCTTCGATGCCCGGCGTCTTGTTGTGGTTGCGGTTGAAGGTGTAGCCGGCAAACAGCTGCCAGCCGCGCGCCAGCTCGCCCGAGATCTCGCCTTCCACGCCCTGGCTGACCACCTTGCCCTTGCTCAGCCAGCAGCAGTTCAGGCCCGCGTCGCCGATGTCGGTGTTGGGGTAGGAGGGATCGGCCACGGCCTCGCCATTGCGCTCTATGCGGTACAGGGCCATGGAGGCCATCAGCCGGCCCTCGTTGAACTCGCCCTTGGCGCCCAGCTCGAAATTGCGGCCCTTGATGGGGTCCAGCGGCGTGCCGGGCAAGGGCCCACCCAGCTTGTCGGCCTGGGACTTGTGGATCTCGGCGACGCTGCCGTAGGCCGTCCAGCGGTCGTCGATGTCGTAGACCAGGCCACCGTAGGGCGTGAAGATGCCGCTCTCGCCATAGGACGACACGATGCGGCTGGTGAGATTGCCGGCCCGGTCGAAGCGCAGCCAGGGCGTCTGCGTGTCGTAGCTGGCGCGGCGCGCGCCGACGATGGCGGTCAGGCGGTCCGTCAGGCTCAGGTTGAGCCGGCCGTACAGGCCTTTCTGCGTGGCGCCATAGCCCGCGAAGCTGCGCGTCTTCCAGACGAAGCTGGGCAGGGGAATGGCGCCCGGGTCGAAGCCGAACACACTGATCCCCCCCGCCGGCGTATCCACTTCGGAGAGAAAGGTGTCCTGCGTGTCGCGGATCTTGACCCAGTCCGCGCCCAGCAGCAGCCGGTGCCTGCGCCCCAGCAGGGAGAACGTTCCGCTGACGTTGGCATCCAGCGCCTTCTTGGTGGAATAGAAATCGTTGGAGAACCCGCTGAGCGCCGCGCCCAAGCCGGTCGAGGGGTCCACCGCCCCGGACATGTCCGCCAGACGGCTGTCGCTGTCGACCTTGACGTAGTTGGCATGGGCACGGACGCGCCAGTCGCCTTGCAGTCGTTGCTCCAGCTGCGCAAACAGTTCCTTGTTGGTTCTGTCGTAGTGGCCCCAGCCGGCCATCAGCGCCGTGCTGCGCGGCAGGTGCAGATCGTCGCCATTGGCCGCGCGCGGCAGGCCGCTGCGCCAGGGCAGGCTGGCCGACTTGTCGTAGCTGCCGCCCAGGGTCAGCTTGGTCGCAGGCGTGAGATCGGCTTCCACGATGCCGTAGAGCAAGGTGTTGCGCGCATCGGCGTAGTCATAGAAGAACTCGCGGTCGCTGTGCGCCAGCACGGCGCGGCCGCGCACCCGGCCATCGGCGGCCAGCGGGCCGGCCACATCGACTTCGGCCCGGCGCTGGTTCCAGCTGCCCACCGAGGCCGAGGCCAGCACCTGCGGCTGTGCCGTGGGGCGCTTTCTCACCAGGTTGATGGAGCCGCCGGGCTCGCCATTGCCGCTGTACAGGCCGTCCGCGCCGCGGATCACCTGCACGCTGTCGTACATGGCCATGTTGGGGTCGAAGGTGCCCTGGCTGAAGGCGTCCACCGCCGCTCCGTCGATCTGGACATTGCTGATCTTGAAGCCCCGCGCGTAGAAGCTGTTGGCCGTGCCGCCCAGGCCACCCGAGCCCGCGTAGTCCACCGTCACGCCCGTGGTCTGCTGCATCACGTCGCCCACGGAGACCAGGCCCTGGTCCTCGATGCGCTGGCGCGTGACCACGGAGATGGACTGCGGCGTCTCGCGCACGCTCTGCCCCTTGCCCAGCGACACGCGCGAGGCCGCATAGGAGCCCAAACCCTCCGTGGTATCGCCAGCGTGCGCCTGGGCCGTGACCAGCACCGTGCCCAGCGCAGCATCGGCTGCCGGCGACGGCTCCCTGGCAGGTGCCTTCAGCGTATAGGCGCCCGGTACGGCATCGATCACGGTCACGCCGGTGCCCGCCAGCAGCCGGTCCAGCGCCTGGCGCGGCGTGAAGCGGCCCTGCAAGGCCGGCGAAGTGCGGCCTGCAACGATCTGCGGATCGAACAGCACCTGGTGCTGGGCCTGCTGCGTGAACTGGCGCAGCGCGCCGGCCAGCGGCTGGGGCGCGATGCTGAAGGCCAGCTCCCCTGCCTGGCCGGCCTGCCCCGCCTGCACGGACGATGGCTGCTGCGCCTGCACCGCAGGCTGCGCCAGCGCAACCAGGGCTGCAGCCACCAGCGACGGCATCCTTGCCCGCCGCCATGGCCTGCCCCTGTGCTGAAACTCTCCTCCCCAAATGCCCGCGCCCATGGCGGCGCTGCCGTGTTCTTTTCCTGCTTGCATCCCTGCTCCTGCTGCACTGTGTCCATTGCCCGCTGTCGCGGTGTGCGCGGTGGGTGGCAGGCAGACAGTTGAGCGTCCACCCGCCACGCGCGTGCGCGGCCGTCGCGGTTGTTGGCTGAGCTGTGCACTGGGCAGCGGCCTGGCTGGCAACCATGGAGGCGCGAGAAAACCCGGCCTCCATGAAGGTAAAACCCGCTACCGCGCCAAAGTGGGAACGTGGCCGAACCGAGAAAGCGAGTTGTTTACATTAATTTACAAATAGACAAAGCACTCAATGCGCCGAGATTCGCCAGCCGCCTTGCGCATCGCCCTGCACACGCACCGGCAACAAGTGCGGCAGCGAGCGCAGAAACACCTCGGGTTTGCCGGTCAGCGCCACGCCGGACACGGACAGCGCGGCCAGCCGCGCATCGCCATCCACCCGTACGGGCTGGCCCAGGTAGCGCGCCAGATCGGCTGCCACCTGGGTCAGCGGCGCCTGCTGGAACACCAGCTGGCCGCTGCGCCAGTCACCCACGGTGTCCGCGCCCGCGGCCAGCGGCTGCCGTGTGCCGTCGCGGGCATCGACGGACATGCCTGCGCCCGCGCCCAGCAGCAGGCGCCGGTCGTCCGCAGCATGGCGGTCGGGACGCAGTTCCACCTTGCCCTCCAGCACCTTCACCACCAGCGCTGGCGGCCCGGCGCGCACATTGAAGGCCGTGCCCACCACGCGGACCTGGCTGGCGCCGCTGTCCACGGTGAAGGGCCGCGAGCGGTCGGCGGCGACCTGGAAGAAGGCCTCGCCCTGGTCCAGCACCGTCTCGCGGCGGCGCGGGTAGTAGCGCACCTGCAGCCTAGAGGAAAAATTCAGCGTGACCCGTGTGCCATCGGGCAGTTCGGCCTCGCGCACCTC
>NZ_JTKZ01000743.1:0-2517 GCF_000799035.1 Delftia sp. ZNC0008 | reverse complement strand
CCGCGTCTGCCCGGCCTGTGGCGTTTGGGGGCCATCAAGCCAGCGAGAAACCGGGGTTTCATGCGCTTATTCAGGCCATGGCCCGAGGTCCAATCGCCGAATAATTCCTGCCATGGGCCTGCTGCGTCATGGCGCCGCGCATGATGCGCGAGCGCGTGGCGGTCCCGCTCACCCAGAGGAATTCCAGTGTCTGCCACACCCAATGCCGCCAACAATGCAGCTCCCGCCCCGGCCAAGGGCAAGAAGCTGATCGTGCTGATCGTCATCATCGCCGTCCTGGCCATAGGCGCGGCCGCTGCCTTCATCCTGCTGTCCAAGCGGCACAGCAATGCCGATGAGGAGGAGGGCGGCTCCAGCAAGGCGGCCGTCACGGTTCCCACCTTCCTGCCGCTGGACAGCCTGGTGGTCAATCTGTCCGACCCGGGCGGCGACCGCTTCGTGCAGATCGGCATCACGCTGGAGCTGGCCGACGAGAAGACGGCCACTACGGTCAAGCAGTACCTGCCCAGCATCCGCAACGGCATCCTGATGCTGGTGTCCCAGCGCACGGCCGAGGAGTTGCTGGAGCGCGACGGCAAGGAACGCCTGGCTGCCGACGTGCTCAACGAAGTGTCCGCACCGCTGGGCTACGGCAACCAGGCCAAGGCCAAGAAGCGCAGCCGCGACGAGGATGCAGAGGACGAAGATGGCGAGCGCCGCCGCTCCCCTGGCAAGAACCCCGTGCGCCGCGTGCTGTTCTCCAGCTTCATCATTCAGTAACCGGGGAGGCAAGGCGCCATGAGCGATTCGTTTCTCTCCCAGGAAGAAGTCGATGCCCTTTTGGAGGGCGTGACCGGCGAGAGCCAGAAATCCACGACCGAGGAGGTCGAGGCGGGCATCATCCGCCAGTACGACATCTCCAGCCAGGAGCGCATCGTGCGCGGGCGCATGCCGACGATGGAGATCGTCAACGAGCGCTTTGCCCGCAACTTCCGCATCGGCCTGTTCAACTTCATCCGCCGCAGCCCCGAGGTGTCGGTGGGCACGGTGTCGGTGCAGCGCTACAGCGCCTTCCTGCGCGAGCTGGTGGTGCCCACCAACTTCAACATCGTCGCCATCCGCCCGCTGCGCGGCAGCGGCCTGGTGGTCTGCGATCCCTCGCTGGTGTTCGGCGTCATCGACACGCTGTACGGCGGCACGGGCCGACTGCAGACACGCATCGAAGGGCGGGATTTCTCGCACACCGAGCAGCGCGTGATCAACCGCCTGGTCAACGTGATCTGCGAGGAATACAAGAAGGCCTGGCACGGCATCTATCCGCTGGAGCTGGGCTACCAGCGCTCGGAGATGCAGCCGCAGTTCGCCAACATTGCCACCCCCAGCGAAATCGTCGTGTCCACGGCCTTCCAGCTGGAGATCGGTGACATCTCGGGCTCCATCCACATCTGCATGCCCTATGCGACGCTGGAGCCCATCCGTGATGTCCTGTACTCCTCCACGCAGGGCGACTCCATTGAAGTGGACCGCCGCTGGGTCAAAGTGCTCAAGCGCGAAATCCAGGCCGCCGAGGTGACCCTGGTGGCCGAACTGGCGCGCGCCGACGCCACGGTGGAGCAGCTGCTGGCCATGCGCCCCGGCGATTTCATCGAACTCGACCGCGAGCCGCTGATCCGCGCCTCCATCGGCGGCGTTCCGATTTTCGAGTGCCAGTACGGCACTCACAACGACAAGTATGCAATCCGTGTCGAGCACTGCCTGCGCGGTGCCGATGCTGGCTGGATGGGAGAAAACAATGGCAACTGAAGACACGCAAAAGCCCGCTGGCGACGATCCGTTCTCGGGATGGGCAGAGGCATTGGACGAGCAGCGCGAGCGCGACGCCAAGCTGGAGGCGGAACAGGGCGGCCCGCTGACGGGCGAGCCCGTGCGCCCCTACGCCGGTGGCGGCGACGTGCCGGTCAACGACATCAACATGGTGCTGGACATCCCGGTGCAGCTGTCGGTGGAACTGGGCCGCACCAAGGTGCCGATCAAGTACATCCTGCAGCTGGCCCAGGGCTCGGTGGTCGAACTCGACGCACTGGCCGGCGAGCCCATGGACGTGCTGGTCAACGGCTACCTGATCGCCCAGGGCGAGGTGGTGGTGGTCAACGACAAGTTCGGTATCCGCCTGACCGACGTGGTCACGCCGTCCGAGCGCCTGCGCCGGGTCAGCCGTGGCTGAGAGCGCCGGCATGGGCCCGCTGTGGCCGACCCTGCTCACGGTCGTGGCCCTGGTCACGGCCATGGCTGCTCTGCCCTGGCTGCTGCGCCGCTTTCAGCAGCGCACGGCTGCGCTGCGTGGCGCAGCCGGCCTGCAGTCGCGGGTGCTGGGCGCCGTGGGCGTGGGTCCGCAGCAGCGGGTGGTGACGGTGGAAGTGGGCGAGGGCGCGCAGACCGTGCGGCTGGTGCTGGGCGTCACGGCGCAAAGCATCCAGTGCCTGCATGTGCTGCAGGCCCCGGCCCCTGCTGATTTTTCGGCTGCGATGGCGCAAGCGC
>NZ_JTKZ01000972.1:0-581 GCF_000799035.1 Delftia sp. ZNC0008 | reverse complement strand
CACGCGGCCCTGGCGCGCCTGGGCATCCGCGCCCTGGCGCCCCCCCGCTTCGCCATTGCCGGACTGGCCACCCGCGTCCACGCTGACGCCGGCCAGTTGCAGGCCCTGGGCCTGCAGCAGCTCGCGCAGCTGGTCGGCACCGTTGCCCAGCCATTCCCGCGCCTGAGATTCGCTGGCGCCAAAGCGCACATGGGCCTCGTTGCCCTGCAGGCTGACCTGCACCTGGATGGCCTTGCCCTCATGCTCGACAGACAGCGAGGCGTTCTGGCTCTTGTTGTGCACCCAGAAGGCCACCTGCTCGGACACCTGCTGCTCGCGCTCGGTGGAATTGCCCGGCTGTGCCTGGGCGTCGGGCTGGGCCAAGGCTGCGCCATTGTGTCCGGCGGCCTGCTGTCCCAGGGACTGGCCGGCGTGGGCCGCGCCCACGGCGGCTGCAACCCCATGCAATCCGTTGGCAGCAGACTCTGCGGAGCCGGTGCCACCTTCGCGGGCCCGCTCGAACAGGCCGCGCCATTCCGCGGGCCGCACCGCCGCCATGCCGTTGAGCGCAATGCCCGACGCCAGGGCCGCGTCCTACGCGG
>NZ_JTKZ01000651.1:0-4677 GCF_000799035.1 Delftia sp. ZNC0008 | reverse complement strand
TGGTGGCAAAGGCCTCCTGCACGATGACGAATTCGGCCCGCTGCAGTGCGCGCCGCACCAGGGCCTGGTCGGGCATGCTTTGCGCGGGGTTGGTGCAGGCTATCCACAGCGCGCGGATCTCGCCCTCGGCGGCGGCCTCGAACATCTCCACGGCGGTCTTGCCGGGCCGTGATGGCACGGCGTCCACGCCCCATAGGGCGGCCACTTCGGCGCGGTGGGCCGGGTTGGCCAGGTCGCGGTGGGCCGACAGCAGATTGGCCAGCCCGCCCACCTCGCGCCCGCCCATGGCATTGGGCTGGCCCGTGAGCGAGAACGGTCCCGCGCCTGCGCGCCCGATCTGGCCCGTGGCCAGGTGCAGGCCGATCAGCGCGGCGTTCTTGGCCGTGCCGTTGCTGCTCTGGTTCAGGCCCTGGCAGTACAGGCTGAGCGTTGCGCCACGGGCGGCGCCGTCCCGCGCATCTCCTCCCAGCGCGAACCACTGCGCGGCCTGGAAAAGGTCGTGGCGGGGCAGGCCGCAGACCTCGCTCACGCGCTCGGGCGTGGCCTCCCGCACCAGGGCCTGCAGGTCGGCAAAGCCGCTGGTGTGGCGCGCGATGTAGGCCCGGTCCAGCCAGCCTTCCAGCTCCATGATGTGCAGCATGCCGTGGAACAGCAGGGTGTCGCTGCCGGGGCGCAGCGGCAGGAAGAGGTCGGCCATGCCGGCCGTGTCGGTGCGGCGTGGGTCGGCCACGATGATCTTCATCTGCGGCCGCGCGGCACGCGCCTGCTCTATGCGCCGCGTGAGCACGGGATGGGCCCATGCCGCGTTGCTGCCCACGATGAACAGGCAGTCCGCATGGTCCACGTCCTCGTAGCAGGCCGGTGGCGCGTCGGCGCCCAGCGTGGCCTTGTAGCCCGCTACGGCGCTGCTCATGCACAGGCGCGAATTGGTGTCGATGTTGTTGGTGCCGATCAGGCCCTTGGCCAGCTTGTTGAAGACGTAGTAGTCCTCGGTCAGCAACTGGCCGCTCACATACAGGCCCACGGCATCGGGGCCGCGCTCCTGCACGATGGAGGCCAGCCTGCCGGCTGCCAGGTCCAGCGCGGCATCCCAGCTGATGTCCCGGGGCGCAGCCCCGCGCGTGGTGCGCAGGGCGGGCTGCAGCAGCCGGGTCTGCCGCGCCAGGGCGGGCGAGGCCGTCAGATGCAGCGTGCTGCCCTTGGTGCACAGGCGCCCGTGATTGGCCGGATGCGCCGGGTCGCCGCGCACGCCCGTGATGCGGGCGCCATCGCTTTCGATGATGACGCCGCAGCCTGTGCCGCAGTAGGGGCAGGTGGATCGGGTTTCTTGCATGGTGGGCCTGGGGTGGATGAGGGAAGGGCAGGGCACGGGGGCGGGCGCCGTCACGGGCCGCTGGCCGGGTCGGCCTGGCTGGCCTGGCTGGCTTGACTTTCGCCGAACATGAGGCGGTCGCGCAGTTCCTGCACTGCCACGCCATCGCGCAACAGGCGGAAGTACCAGCCACCGTCCTCGGTGTCGCCATACAGGCAGGCGCCGACCAGTCTGTCGCCGCGCAGCACCAGCTTGCGGTACACGCCCGCGCCGGGGTCGCTGAGCACGATTTCCTCCGTGCCGTCGTCGCCGCGAAAGTCGCCTGCGCTGAACAGATGAATGCCCGTGACCTTGAGCTTGGCCGAGGTCTGCGAGCCCGGATAGCGGCCGATGCCGATTTCGGCCAGGTGGTTGGCCAGCACCTTGCCCTGCTCGAACAGCGGCGCCACCAGCCCGTAGGCCACGCCCCGGTGCGCCGCGCATTCGCCCACGGCATAGATGCGCGGGTCGGTCACGGTCTGCAGCGTGTCGCTGACCACGATGCCGCGCTGCACATGCAGGTGCATCTGCTCGGCCAGCGCGGTCTCGGGCCGGATGCCCACAGCCATGACCACGAGCGAGGCCGGCGCATCGCGCCCGTCCTGCAGGTGCACGCAGGCCACGCGGCCCTGGCCATCGCCCGTCAGCGCGCGGGTCTGGGCCTGCATCAGAAAGCGCATGCCGCGCTCGGCCAGCGAGGCCTGCAGCAAGGCGGCGGCGGTCTCGTCGAGCTGGCGGTCCAGCAGGCGCTCGCTCGCATGCACCACGGTGACCTCCATGCCGCGCTTCATGAGGCCGTTGGCGGCCTCCAGGCCCAGCAGGCCGCCGCCGATGACCACCGCCTGGCGGTGGCTGGCGGCCGCCGCGATCATGGCCTGGGTGTCGGCAATGTCGCGGTAGCCGAGCACGCCGTCCAGTTCGCGCCCGGGCACGGGCAGCATGAAGGGGCGCGATCCCGTGGCCAGGATCAGGCGGTCGTACCCGGCGCTCACGGGCTGGCCGGTGGCGTCCACGGCATGCACCACGCGGCGCGCCCGGTCCACCGCATGCACGCGGCAGCCTGCATGCAAGGTGATGTCGTGCCCGGCATACCAGGACCAGTCGTTGAGGATGATTTCGTCCAGCTGCTGCTCGCCCGCCAGCACGGGCGACAGCATGATGCGGTTGTAGTTGGGGTGCGGCTCGGCGCCGAACACGGTGATCTCGTAGAGGTCGGGCGCGATCCTGAGCAGCTCTTCCAGCGTGCGCACGCCGGCCATGCCGTTGCCCACCATCACCAGCCTGGATTTCTTCATTGCGCCCCCGCATCGGTTCGAAAAGCAAAAAGGCGTCATCCCCACTGCGCGGCTGCTGCCTGCGCGCGGGTTGACGCCTTTGTCCCTGGGGCAGCGGCACCTCGTTGCGCCTTGCCCCCATGGCCTGCAATGGCCACGCACGGGATGAAGCAAGCGGCATGCCAGGGCGCGCAGCCCTGCGCGGGCGCTGTCCTCGGGGCTGCCGCCCGGCGGCCGAGCCATGGTGGTGCGTCGCATGCCTCAAGGCGGTGCGCCCGCTATCGAGAGCGCGCAATCAGATGTCTGAATCGAATGGAGGTTTTGTGGCGATTTGTTTCAAATGCGACGAATCGGGGTACAACAAGCCACCGGGTCCTGCAGTAAGCCAGGGCCGCAATGACGTGAAGGATTTTTCTTCTTCAAGGGACCACGCCTATGAGAGTGAATCTGCCAGTCAGCACGCGTGAATACGCATTTCCCAAGGGCCAGACCCTGGTGTCCACCACGGACCTGAAGGGGCGCATCCTCTACTGCAACCCGATGTTCATCGAGGTCAGCGGCTACGAGCGCGAACAACTGCTGGGCCAGCCCCACAACATGATCCGCCACCCCGACATGCCCGAGGAAGCCTTCCGCGACATGTGGGCCACCATCTCGGCCGGCCTGCCCTGGTCGGCGCCCGTGAAGAACCGGCGCAAGAACGGCGACTTCTACTGGGTCATGGCCAATGTCACGCCGCTGATGGAAGGCGACCGGCCCTCGGGCTACATGTCGGTGCGCACCGAGGCCACGCGCGAGCAGACGGATGCGGCCGAGCGCCTCTACGCCACCATGCGCGCCGAAAAGGACGCAGGGCGCAAGGTCCACGTGCTGCGCGCCGGCCATCTGGTGCGCAACAACCTGCGCGGACGCCTTGCCAGCGCGCTGAGCCTGGGCCTGGCAGGCAAGCTGGTGCTGATCTTCTTCCTGGTGGTGGCGGCGGCCTTTGGCGCGGCGATGGCGGGAGGGCACACGCTGGATGCATGGTCCGCGCTGGCCTGGCTGGCGGTCTGCATCTTCACGGGGCTGGCCGGGGCCTGGGCGTACCGGCTGACCGTGGCGCCGCTGGCGCAGATGGTGCTGCAGGCCAACCGCCTGGCGGCCGGCGACCTGACGCAGACCATACGCATCACGCGCAAGGACGTGGTGGGCGATCTGCAGAAGGCGCTGAGCCAGCTCAATGTGAACCTGCTGTCCATCGTGCGCGATGCGCGCGAGGAAAGCGACAAGATGCAGATCTCCACGCGGGAAATCGCGCAGGGCAACCAGGACCTGTCCGCGCGCACGGAAACCCAGGCCGGCAACCTGCAGCAGACGGCGGCCTCGATGGAGGAGATCACGGGCACGGTCAAGCACACGGCCGAGTCGGCGCGCCAGGCCACGGACCTGGCCACCCAGGCCAGCGAGGTGGCCGAGCGCAGCAGCGGCGCCGTCGACGGCGTGGCGGCCACCATGAAGCAGATCCAGGCCGCGTCGGGGCGTATTGGTGAGATCACGCAGCTCATCGACTCCATCGCCTTCCAGACCAACATCCTGGCGCTGAACGCCGCCGTGGAGGCCGCGCGCGCGGGCGACCAGGGCCGGGGATTTGCGGTGGTGGCGGCCGAAGTGCGCAGCCTCTCGCAGCGCACGCAGGCAGCGGCCAAGGAGATCCGCGAACTCATAGACGACTCCGCCGCCAAGGTGCTGGATGGCAATCAGCGCACCGAGGTCGCGCAGAAAACCATGACCGAATCGCTGGACCTGGTGCGGCGCGTGAACCTGCTGATCGGCGAAATCCACAGCGCCTCCAACGAGCAGCTCAGCGGCATCTCGCAGGTCAACGCGGCCGTGGCGCATCTGGACAACATCACGCAGCAGAACGCGGCGCTGGTGGAGCAGAACGCGGCATCGGCCATGGCCTTGCAGGCCCAGGCGCAGACCGTGTCGGAGACCGTGCAGGTCTTCCGGCTGGACGCCACGGCCCGGGCACCGGCGGCCGTGGCCGACGCAGTGGCGCTGCGCCGGTCCATG
>NZ_JTKZ01000824.1:0-5570 GCF_000799035.1 Delftia sp. ZNC0008 | reverse complement strand
CCGCGTGCCCCCGTCGATGCCGCCGTGGCCGAGGTATTGGCCACCTTGGTGGTGTCGGTGGCCGTGACGCGCACGCGCCCGAAGCCCACGCCCAGCTCATGCGCCACGACCTGGGCCACCTTGGTGTTCAGGCCCTGGCCCATCTCGGTGCCACCGTGGTTCACGAGGATGGAGCCGTCGTTGTAGACATGGACCAGGGCGCCGGCCTGGTTGAAGTGCTTGACGTTGAAGGAGATGCCGAATTTGAGCGGCGTCAGCGACAGGCCGCGCTTGAGCACGGGGCTGGCCGCGTTGAACGCGGCGATGGCATCGCGGCGCGCGCGGTAGTCGCTGCAGGTTTCCAGCTCGGCCACCAGCTCGTGGATGATGTTGTCGGTCACGACCTGGCTATAGGGCGTGACGTTGCGCTCGGTCTTGCCGTAGAAGTTGACGCGGCGCACATCGAGCGCATCGCGCCCCAGCTCGCGCGCGACCGTCTCCATGATGTTCTCGATGGCGATCGCGCCCTGCGGGCCGCCGAAGCCGCGGAACGCCGTATTGCTCTGGGTATTGGTCTTGCCCGAGTAGCCGTGCATGGACACATCGGGCAGCCAGTACGTGTTGTCGAAGTGGCACAGCGCGCGCGTCATCACGGGGCCGGACAGGTCGGCCGAGTGGCCGGCGCGCGAGACCATGGAGATCTCGGCGCCGAGGATGCGGCCCTCGTCGTCGTAGCCCACCTCGTACTCGTACCAGAAGCAGTGGCGGCGGCCCGTGATCATGAAGTCGTCATCGCGGTCCAGGCGCAGCTTGACGGGGCGGCGCAGCCGCGTCGCGGCCACCGAGGCCACGCAGGCGAACAGGGCCGACTGCGACTCCTTGCCGCCGAAGCCGCCGCCCATGCGGCGGCACTCCACATGCACGGCGTGCGAGGCCACGCCCAGCGCATGGGCCACCAGGTGCTGCATCTCGCTGGGGTGCTGGGTGGAGCAGTACAGGTGGACGGCGCCGTCCTCCTTGGGAATGGCGTAGCTGATCTGGCCTTCCAGGTAGAACTGCTCCTGGCCGCCCACGTAGAACGAGGACTTCAGGCGGTGCGGCGCCTCGTCCATGGCGCGGCGCGCGCCGCCTTCATTCGTGCTGCGCGCCAGGTGCATGGGCGGCAGCACGTACTGGCCCAGCTCATGCGCCTGCTGGGGCGTGAGCACGGGCGGCTCGGCCGTGATGTCGGCCGCCGCCTTGGCCTGGGCCGCAGCCAGACGCGCCGCCTCGCGGCTTTCGGCGATCACGGCGAACAGCGGCTGGCCCAGGTAGCGGATCTCGCCGCTGCACAGGATGGGGTCGTCGTGGATGATGGAGCCGCAGTCGTTGACGCCGGGAATGTCCTCGCCGGTGAGCACGGCCACCACGCCGGGCATGGCGCGGATGGCGTCGAGCCTGAGCGCATTGAGCCGGCCATTGGCCACGGGAGACAGGCCCAGCGCGCAGTGCAGCGTGCCGTCCAGCTCGGGCAGGTCATCGATGTAGGCGGCCTCGCCGGCCACATGCAGATGGGCCGATTCATGCGGGCGGCTGATGCCCACGCGCTGGCCCTGGGTGTGGGCGCCGGCCTCGGCACGCTCGTCCACGCGGAAGGCGGCGTTCTTCAGGTAATGCGCAAAGGCCTCGGACGAGTGCAGCAGGGAAGGGTCGATGGGGCGGTTCATTTCAGGCTCCTTGGTGCACTGCGTGGGGCATCACGCTCCAGACGCTGGTGGCCTGCAGCGGCAGCGGCTGCTGCAGACGTGTCTCCAGCCACAGGCGCTGCAGCAGGTTCTGCGCCACCTTGAGCCGGTAGTCGGCGCTGGCGCGCATGTCGGACATGGGCTTGAAGTCCTGGGCCAGCGCGGCCTGGGCGGCCTTCACTGCGGCCTGGTCCCAGGGCTGGCCCACGATGGCCGCCTCCGCCAGGGCCGCACGCTTGACCACGGCGGCCATGCCGCCAAAGGCCAGGCGGGCGGACTTCACCACCTCGCCATCGAGCTCGATGGCCAGCCCCGCGCACAGCGCCGAGATGTCGCAGTCGAAGCGCTTGCTGATCTTGTAGGCACGGGTCTGGCGCCGTGCAGCGTCCAGCGGCACGGCCAGTGCCTGCACGAACTCGCCCGGCTCCAGCTGGTTCTTCATGTAGTCCAGATAGAAGTCATGCAGCGGCATGCGGCGCACGCGTGCGCCCTTGCGCAGCTCGATCTGCGCGTCCAGCGCCATCAGCACGGGCGGGGAGTCGCCAATGGGCGAGCCATTGGCCACGTTGCCGCCCATGGTGCCCGCATGGCGGATGGGCACGGAGGCAAAGCGCAGCCACACATCGGTCAGCCCCTCGAAGCGCTGCGACAGCGCCGACCAGGCCGATTCCAGCGAGGCACCGGCGCCGATGTACAGCTCGCCGCCGTCCAGGCTGCCCGCACCGTGGCGCTCCTCGACGCGCTTCATCTCGGCCACGTCGCCCACATAGACGATGTCGCCCAGGTCGCGGAACTGCTTGGTCACCCACAGCCCCACATCGGTAGAGCCTGCCAGCAGCCGCGCGCGGGGCTTGGCCTCGCACACGGCGGCCAGCTCGTCCAGCGTGCGCGGAGCGTGGAAGCTGTCCACACGGCCGCCCTGGGCGGCGTTGGGAGCGGCGTAGTCCAAGCCGGCATCCTGCGCGCGCAGGCCCTGCAGTGCCTGCACCACGGGGTCGGTGGCCATGCGCGTGGCGGGCAGGTCGAACATGCGCTGGCCTGCGTCCAGGATGGGACGGTAGCCCGTGCAGCGGCACAGATTGCCCGACAGCTCGTCGGCCAGCTGCTGGCGCGAGGGACGCGTGCCGGCCTGCTGGTGGTGCTCGTAGGCCGACCACAGCGACATCACGAAGCCCGGCGTGCAAAAGCCGCATTGGGAGCCGTGACAGTCCACCAGCGCCTGCTGCACGGGGTGCAGCTCGGCACCGCCTGCGGGCTCGCCCGTGGCACAGCCCTGCTTGCCGGCGCACTGGCCCTTGACGTCCTCCACCGTGAACAGCGCCTTGCCGTGCAGTGTGGGCAGGAACTGGATGCAGGCATTGACCGTCTGCAGCTGCAGGCCGCCCACGGCGTCGGGCGCGCCGTCTTCGGCCAGCTCGGCGATGACCACGGTGCAGGCGCCGCAGTCACCTTCGTTGCAGCCCTCCTTGGTGCCGGTGCAGCGCGCGTCGCCGCGCAGCCAGTCCAGCACCGAACGCGTGGGATGCGGCCCCTGTACCTCGACGATCTGGCCGCGGTGATAGAAGCGGATGGGTTGGGAACTGGGGCTCTGGCTCATGCTCGTGGGGGCAACTGCTGGTGCGTGGACTGTTCGGATCACGACTTACGCAAATTCCGAGGAAGAAAGCCGCTGGCCCTGTGGCGATGGCGTGTTTGCGTTCTTGCTTGCGTAAGTCCTGCGGATGTACGCGAGATTAAGTCCAGCCCCGCCCAAACGCATAAGACGGCCTCGATATTTCCTATGCGGGCTGCCATATATCCTTGTCAAAAACAAGGGTAAACCCGCAACAAAAGTGTGGATTGCAGCGGTTCAGGGTGCAAAAGGCATGCACAGCCCTCACTCGTGCTCGGCCGGCTCCAGAGGCTTGGGCCGCACATCCTCATCGTCGCCCAGCTGCGAGAAGATCATGGTCGAGGCCAGCGTCACCGCGCCCATGCAGACGAAGGTGGCGCGGAAGGCATTGAGGGTGTGCTGCGGCGTATCGCCGCCGAACCATTCGCTGAAACCGGCCAGCACCGCACCTGCGGCGGCCACGCCCATGCCCATGGCCAGCATCTGCACCATGGACAGCAGGCTGTTGCCGCTGCTGGCGTTGCCGGCATCCAGGTCCTTGAGCGTGACGGTGTTCATGGCCGTGAACTGCATGGAGTTGGTGGCGCCGAAGATCAGCAGCTGGACGATGACCACCCACAGCGGCAGCGCCGTGGAGACCGTGCCGAAGCTGGCGATCATCAGCGACAGCACCAGGGTGTTGCCCATGAGCACGCGGCGGTAGCCGATGCGCTGGATCAGCGTGGTGGTCTGGCGCTTCATGGCCATGCTGGCCAGCACCGTGGGCAGCATCATCATGCCGGCCTGCAGCGGCGAAAAGCCCAGGCAGACCTGCAGCACCAGCGGGATCAGGAAGGGCATGCAGGAGCTGCCCAGGCGCGAGAACAGATTGCCCAGCAGGCCCACGCGCAGGCTGCGCACGGCGAACAGCTCGGGGGCGAACAGCGGGTCGGGCCGGCGCAGCGCATGCAGCCAGTAGGCGGCCAGGCTGGCCAGGCCGAAGATCAGCAGCACGAAGACCATGGCGCCGTGGATGCCCTTGCCCGACATGCTGTCCAGCGCCAGCGACACGGCCACCATGCCGAAGGCCAGCAGCGCATAGCCCACGCCGTCGAAGCGCTTGACGGCGAAGCGGTCGCCCACCGGCATGAAGCGCAGGGTAGCGGCCAGGCCGATCAGGCCCACGGGCACGTTGACCAGGAAGATCCAGTGCCAGCTCACGTACTCCACCATCCAGCCGCCCAACGTGGGGCCGATCAGCGGCCCGACCAAGCCGGGAATGGCCACGAAGCTCATGGCCTTGAGGAACTGCTCGCGCGGAAAGGCGCGCAGCACGGCCAGCCGGCCCACGGGCATGAGCAGCGCACCGCCCATGCCCTGCAGCACGCGTGCGGCCACCATCAGCTGCAGGTTGGGAGCAATCGCGCACAGCACCGATCCCAGCACGAACAGCGCAATCGCCCACAGGTAGACGCGCCGCGTGCCGAAGCGGTCGGCCATCCAGCCCGATGCCGGGATCAGCATGGCCATGGTCAGCGAATAGGCGACGATGACGGACTGCATGCGCAGCGGGCTCTCGCCCAGGGCCTCGGCCATGGTGGGCAGCGCGGTATTGACGATGGTGCCGTCCAGCGTCTGCATGAAAAAGCCGATGGCCACGAGCCATAGGAGCACCGAACGCGAGGAGGATGTGGTGGAGGCGGAAGCGCTTTTGTCTTCAGGAATCATGGCAAGGCAGGGAGGGCGCAGGCGTTAAAAAACCGCCTGCGCATTGCTGCGCGGCGGTTGGTGGCGTGTTGTGCGGCGGGCTGCTGCGGGCTTCACTGCAGCGCGGCCGACAAGGCTTACACCGAGAAGCTCGATCCGCAGCCGCAGGTGGTGGACGCATTGGGATTCTTGATCACGAACTGCGCGCCCTGCAGGTCTTCCTTGTAGTCGATCTCGGCACCCACCAGGTACTGGTAGCTCATGGCGTCGATCAGCAGCGACACGCCATTCTTGGTCATGGTCGTGTCGTCTTCGTTGGTGATCTCGTCGAAGGTGAAGCCGTACTGGAAGCCCGAGCAGCCGCCACCTTGCACGAACACGCGCAGCTTCAGGTCAGGGTTGCCTTCCTCGGCGATCAGATCGGCCACCTTGGCAGCTGCGCTGTCGGTGAAGACGATCGGGGTGGGCATTTCGGCGGTGGTGGTTTCGGTGATTTCTGCGACGGCGCTCATGGGGATACTCCGAAGTTCTCAATTGGCCCGAATGGTACAGCAAAGGGCTCGACGCGG
>NZ_JTKZ01000222.1:0-3167 GCF_000799035.1 Delftia sp. ZNC0008 | reverse complement strand
CCGCGTCCAAAGGCCGCAGGCGGCTCCTGCGACGGCGCGTCACGCAGCCACAGCAGGGCCGAGATCTGGGCATTCATGAGTCGGCGCAGCGCGTGCACGGCCTCGCGCGAGCGCTGCGATCCTGCGGCGTGCGGGTCCAGCCCCTCCTCGATCACCGCCATGGCCAGCAGGCGGGCGGCGATCTCCTGCGAGCCCAGTGACGAACGGCCGCGCGCCTGCAGGCTGTCGGCCAGATCGCTCAGCAGCCGGGCAAACAGCTGGCGTACCTCGGCATTGCCGGGAATGCCGCTGCCCTTGGGCGTGAACAGCCAGCCCACGAGCAAGGCTGCGAACACGCCGGTCAGCGCGGTGAACAGCCGGTCCCAGCCCAGCGCGAAGACCTGCTCGGGATGGGCGAAGTCCAGCAGCGCCACCATGGCTGCCGAATAGCCGGCCAGCATGGTGCCGTAGGCCACGAAGCTGCGCTGCAGATTGCCCACGCCCGCACACAGGCCCAGCCAGACGGCCAGGCCCAGCACCAGCCACAGCAGGTTTCCGTGGGCCAGCAGCACCAGGCCCACGCCCACGGCCGTGCCGGCCACGGTGCCTGCGACCCGGAAAAAGCTTTTCTCGACCAGTTGCCCGCGCAGCGGCTGGGATGCGGCCCAGGTGGCCATGGCAGCCCACTGCGGATGCTCCAGCCCCAGCTGCCAGGCGGCCAGCAGCGCCAGGCAGGCGGCAAAGGCCGTGCGCAGATGCTGGCGCAGGCGCACGGGGTCGAAACCCCAGCGGACCGAGGCCTGCAGCAGGCGGCCATAGGCATCGTGGAGGGCGCTCATGGCGCGCCTTCCGTGCGCAGCGCGGCCATGCGCGCCTGGATCTTGGCCATGCCGGCCAGCATGGCCTCGACCTCGGCATCGTCCAGGTCCTGCAGCATGGCCAGCTCGGCCTGCAGCATGGTGGCGCGCACGCGGTCCACGGCGCCGTTGCCTTCGTCCGTCAGGAAGATGCGCTTGCTGCGCCGGTCGCCGGGGTCGGCACGGCGTTCCACCCAGCCGTGGCCTTCCAGAATATCGAGCAGGCGCACCAGGCTGGAGCCGTCCAGTCCCACGCGCTCGGCCAGTTCCTTTTGCGTGACACCGTCGCCCCAGGCGCGCAGGTGGATCAGCGGCGCCCAGGTGGCATCGGTCAGGCCGTCGGCCAGCAGTTGTTCCTCGACCTGGCGGCGCCATTGGCGTACCAGGGTGACCATGAGAAAGCCGAGACGGGCGCGGGGAGGGGCAGAGGCAAAGGACATGCCTCGATTATCTTTGTAGTTCAATTAATTTGCATTGCAAATTAATTGTGCCTGCATTTGATTTAAGGGTATTCCCTTGTTCTGGAAGGCAGGCCGTCCATGAAAAAGGCCCTGCGAGACGATGCCTCGCAGGGCCGGTCGATGGATGCTGGCAGCTTCAGAGCAGGCCGGGCACCCAGCGGTTGAAGAGCAGGCCCGCCACCAGAAGCCATGCGAACAGCAAGGCGGCCAGCAGCAGGGGCTTCGTGCCTGCGGCACGCACGGCGCGGACATGGGTGGTCAGGCCCAGTGCCGCCATGGCCACGGCCAGCAGCGCGTTGTCCAGCTGCACGCCCACCTGCACCACGGCAGCGGGCAGCACGCCCAGCGAGTTCACGCCGGCCATGGCGACGAAGCCCAGCGCGAACCAGGGAATGGTGATGCGGCGCGGCTGGCCGTCGCTCATCTGGCTGCTGCGGTTGCCGCGCGCCACCGCCATGGACAGCAGCAGCAGGAAGGGGGCGAGCATCATCACGCGCACCATCTTGGAGATCACCGCCACGTCGGCGGCTTCGGGCGCAATGGCTTCGCCGGCGGCCACGACCTGGGCCACCTCGTGCACGGTGGAGCCCACGTACAGCCCGTACTGCGCGGGCGACATGTCCAGCCAGCCGTGGGCAGCGTTCCAGTGGAACAGCGCGGGATAGAGGAAGGTGCCCACGGTGCCGAAGACCACCACGGTGGCCACGGCCACGGCCACGTCTTCGGCGCGGCCCTTGATCACGGGTTCGGTGGCCAGTACGGCAGCGGCGCCGCAGATGGAGCTGCCCGCGCCGATCAGCACCGTGGTGCGCGCATCCAGCCCGAAGACGCGGCGGCCCAGCCACTGCGCCAGCAAGAAGGTGCTACCCAGCACCAGGGCATCGACCACCACGCCGGCCATGCCCACATGGCCTATGTCCTGGAAGGTCAGCCGCAGGCCGTAGAGCACGATGCCCGCGCGCAGCAGGCGCTGCTTGGCCAGGCCCACGCCGGCATGGCAGCTGGGCGCCAGGCGCGGATAGACGGTGTTGCCGATGACCAGGCCGATGCAGATGGCCAGCGTCAGTGCACTCAGGCCCGAGCCGGCCAGCAGGGGCTGGCGTGCGCCCCAGGTGGCGGCTGCGGCAATGGCGCCTGCCAGCAGCAGGCCGGGCGCAAGCTCGGTCAAATGGCGAAGCCAGCCAGGGAGGGAGGAGCGTGGGAGGGAAGTGGTGTTCATGGTGCCTGCGCGCCGCGTCAGGAGCGCGGTGCATGGGAGGCACTTTAGATTTCTTGGCTATATTCGTATAACGAATAGTTTTTGTAGCATCAACCGGGGAAACAGGTTGATGCCTCGTCCAGACTGCACGCCATGCTGCACCTCACCCTGCGACAGCTCGAAATCTTCTGCGCCGTTGCCCAGGCCGGCTCCACCGTGGCGGCGGCCGATGCCGTGGCCCTGTCGCAGTCGGCCACCAGCGCCGCGCTGCAGCAGCTGGAGCAGGCCATGGGCGCCCAGCTGTTCGAGCGCGTGGGCCGGCGGCTGGCGCTCAACGACGCGGGGCGTGCCCTGCTGCCCGAGGCGCTGGCGCTGCTGGAGCAGGCCAGGGGCATAGAGCAGGCGTTTTCGGTGCGGGCCGCCAGCCTGCCCGTGCGTCTGCGCGTGGCGGCCAGCACCACCATAGGCACCTATGCGCTGCCGGCCGTGCTCGCGCACCTGGCGCGCAGCCATCCGCACCTGAGCGTGGACCTGCAGATCGCCAACACGCGCGAGGTGGGCCAGGCCGTGGAATCGCTGGACGTGGACCTGGGCCTGATCGAGGGCACCAGCCACTGGCCCGGGCTGGAGGTCGAGCCCTGGATGCGTGACGAACTCGTCATCGTGACGCGG
>NZ_JTKZ01000387.1:0-1839 GCF_000799035.1 Delftia sp. ZNC0008 | reverse complement strand
GTCCACGGTGGAACGCAACCGCCACGACATGTTCCGCCTGAGCGCGCCCCAGACCCTGCAGGAGCTGACCGTGCAGCACCAGAGCCTCATGCAGGCCATCCTGGACGGCGACCCGCAGCGCGCCCGCGAATGCATCGGCGAGCACCTGGAGCATGTGCGCACCACCATCCAGCGCCTGGACGAGGACCGCGCGCGGCGCGAGCGCTCCATGCGGCTGCCTCTGGACGCCGCGCCTGCGCTGCTGCCCACTTCAGACCTGATACGAAAGACATGAGACACCCATCATGATCATCTCCTCTACCTCCGACTACCGTGCGGCGGCGCAAAAGCGCCTGCCGCCTTTCCTGTTCCACTACATCGACGGCGGCGCCTATGCCGAGCAGACGCTGCGCCGCAATGTCGAGGACATGGCCGCCGTGGCGCTGCGCCAGCGCGTGCTCAAGGACATGAGCCGGCTGGACACCAGCATCGAGCTGTTCGGCGAGAAACTGTCCATCCCCGTGGCGCTGTCGCCCGTGGGCCTGACGGGCATGTACCGCCGCCGCGGCGAAGTGCAGGCCGCGCGCGCGGCCGACGCCCATGGCATTCCGTTCACCATGTCCACGGTCTCGGTCTGCCCCATCGAAGAGGTGGCGCCCAGGATCAAGCGCCCCATGTGGTTCCAGCTCTATGTGCTCAAGGACCGGGGCTTCATGCAGAACGCGCTGGAGCGTGCCCAGGCGGCCGGCTGCTCCACCCTGGTCTTCACCGTGGACATGCCCGTGCCCGGCGCGCGCTACCGCGATGCGCATTCGGGCATGAGCGGCCCGAATGCCGCCATGCGCCGCTACTGGCAGTCGGTCACGCATCCGGCCTGGTCCATGGACGTGGGCCTGCTGGGCCGCCCGCATGACCTGGGCAACATCTCGGCCTACCGGGGCAGCCCCACGGGCCTGGCCGACTACATCGGCTGGCTGGGCGCCAACTTCGATCCCTCCATTTCCTGGAAGGACCTCGAATGGATACGCGCCTTTTGGAAGGGGCCCATGGTCATCAAGGGCATCCTGGATCCCGAGGACGCCAAGGACGCGGTGCGCTTTGGCGCCGACGGCATCATCGTCTCCAACCATGGCGGCCGCCAGCTCGACGGCGTGCTGTCCTCGGCCCGCGCGCTGCCGGCCATTGCCGATGCGGTCAAGGGCCAGATCAAGATCCTGGCCGACTCCGGCATCCGCAACGGCCTGGACGTGGTGCGCGCCATCGCCCTGGGCGCCGACTGCGCCATGATCGGCCGCGCTTTCATCTACGCGCTGGCCGCTGCCGGCGAGGCCGGCGTCAAGCACCTGCTGGAGCTGCTGGAAAAGGAGATGCGCGTGGCCATGACGCTGACCAGCGTCAGCAAGGTGGCAGACATCACCGGTGACCTGCTGGTGCGCGAAGCATGAGCGCGCCGTCCATCTCCGCCATGCCCCAGGTGTCCCGCGAAACCCTGCTGCAGCAGCTGCGCCAGGCCGTGGGCGCGGCCCATGTGCTCACCGAAGACCAGGCCACGCGCCGCTTCCGCAAGGGCCACCGCACGGGCGAGGGCCCGGTGCTGGCCGTGGTGCGGCCCGCGACGCTGCTGGAGCAGTGGAAGGTGGTGCAGGCCGCCGTGGCGGCCGGGCGCATCGTCATCATGCAGGCCGCCAACACGGGCCTGACGGGCGGCTCCACGCCCGACGGCGCGGACTACGACCGCGAGATCGTGCTCATCAACACCTTGCGCATCACCGGCGTGCAGGTCATTGGCGGCGGCGCCCAGGTGGTCTGCCTGCCCGGCGCCACGCTGGACCGGCTGGAGCAGGCGCTGGCGCCGCTGGG
>NZ_JTKZ01000109.1:0-3188 GCF_000799035.1 Delftia sp. ZNC0008 | reverse complement strand
CCGCGTCGCCTGCTGCTGGCCGGTGGCTGGAAGGCGGCACGGCCCCTGAAGGCGCTGTGCGGCGGCGAGGCGCTTGCGCCGGACCTGATCGCCCTGCTGCGCGCGGCGGGCGTGGACCTCTGGAACCTCTACGGCCCGACCGAGACCACGATCTGGTCCAGCCTGCAGCAGGTGCAGGGCGATGCCGCCACCCTGGGCCAGGCCATCGCGGCCACCCGGCTGCTGGTGCTTGACGAAGGGCTGCGCTGCGTGCCGCAAGGCGTGGCCGGGGAGCTGTTCATTGGCGGCCAGGGCCTGGCGCGCGGCTACTGGCAGCGGCCGGGCCTGAGCGCAGAGCGTTTTGTGGCCGACCCATTCGCGGGTCCGGGTGAGGCTGGCGAACGCCTGTACCGCACGGGCGACCTGGTGCGCCGCAATGCCGATGGCGCGCTCGAATACCTGGGCCGGCTGGACCACCAGGTCAAGATCCGCGGCCACCGCATCGAGCTGGGCGAGGTGGAGGCCGCGCTGCTGGCCCAGCCCGAGGTGCGCGAGGCCGTGGTCACGGCAGCGGGGTCCGGCAGTGATACGCGCCTTGTGGCGCACGTATCGCTACATGGGTCGCTACATGCGTCGCTGCATGCACCGCTGCATGCAGGTCCGCCCCTGGACGCTGCGGCACTGCGCGCAAGACTGGCCAGCGGCCTGCCCGACTACATGCTGCCGTCCGCCATCGTGGTGCTGGACACGCTGCCGCTGAACAACAGCGGCAAGGTGGACCGTGCCGCGCTGCCTGCGGCGCAGGCACCGGCCGGCCCGTCCTACGAGGCGCCTTCGGGGCAGGCCGAGGAAATGCTGGCCGGGCTCTGGTCCGAGCTGCTGGGCGGTGGCCGCGTGGACCGCCGCGACAGCTTCTTCGAGCGCGGCGGGCACTCGCTCAAGGTGGTGCAACTGCTGGCGCGGCTGCAGGGGGCAGGCACTGCGGGGCTGACCGCCCAGGACATTTTCCGCACCCCGGTGCTGCAGGACATGGCGGGCCTGGTGCGCCTGCCGGCCCATGGCGGCGCGGATGCTGCGGGTGCTGCGGGTGCAACAGGCACGACAGGCGCGGATGCGCAGGCGCTCGATGCGCTGGATTCCTTTCTCGAAACTCTGGGAGATATCTGATGGACCGTGGCCGCCTGCGCCAAATCGCCGAGCGCTTTGCAAGCCTGAGCCCTGCCCAGCGCACGCTGGCATTGCAAAAGATCCGGGCCGAGGGACTGGATCTCTCGCACTTCCCCATCCCGGTCCGCGCACCATCGCCCGACCAGACCGAAGCCCTGTCCCATGCGCAGCTGCGCCAGTGGTTCCTGTGGAAGCTGGACCCGCAAAGCTCGGCCTACCACATCGCCCAGGCCTCGTGGATGCATGGCGAGCTGGATCTGGCGGCCTTGCGGCAGGCGTTCGGCGTGCTGCTGGAGCGCCACGGCGGACTGCGCACGGTGTTCGAGGAAAGCCCCGACGGCCTAGCGCGGCAGCGCATCGTGCCGCAGCTGGCCCTGGAGCTGCCGCTGATCGACCTGACCCCCTTGCCTGCCGCACAGCGGCGCGAACGGGCCCTGGCCGAAGCCGAGCGCCTGTGCCTCACGCCCTTTGACCTGACGCGCGGCCCGCTGCTGCGCGTGGCCGCCGTCCGCCTGGACAGCCGCCAGCACCTGCTGGTGGTGGTGATGCACCACATCATCTCCGACGGCCGCTCCATGCAGATCCTGCTGGAGGAGTTCGCCGGCCTGTACGCGGCACTGGTGCAGCAGCGCCCGACCCGCCTGCCGCCGCTGCCCATTGCCTACACCGACTACGCCGCCTGGCAGCGCGACTGGCTGGAGGCCGGGGAAAGGCAG
Organism: Delftia sp. ZNC0008; assembly: GCF_000799035.1. NCBI lineage: Bacteria > Pseudomonadati > Pseudomonadota > Betaproteobacteria > Burkholderiales > Comamonadaceae > Delftia > Delftia sp. ZNC0008. The sequence goes on along the minus strand of NZ_JTKZ01000109.1, from coordinate 1,326 downwards.
CGCCTGCTGGACTACTGGCTGCCCGAGCTGGCCGGTGGTCAGGACCTGCATCTGGAGCTGCCCGCCGACCATGCCCGCGCGCCGGGCGCCGAGACCCGCTGGCATGCCGCCTGGCACCGGCTGGATCTGCCCGCCAGCCTGGTGGCCGGACTGGAGCAGCGCGCCCGCGAGCAGGGCACCTCCCTCTTCGTGGCGCTGCTGGCCGGGTTCCAGGCCCTGCTGCACCGCTATACCGCCGAGACCGATATCCGCGTGGGCGTGCCCGTGGCCAACCGCAACCAGCCCGAGGCCGAGCCGCTGGTCGGCTTCTTCGTCAACACGCTGGTGATGCGTGGCCGGCTCGATCCCCGCATGCGCCTGCAGGAGCTGCTGGCCCAGCTGTCCGAGCGGGTCCGCCTGGGCCTGGCCCACCAGGACCTGCCCTACGAGCAACTGGTCGAGGCGCTGCAGCCGCGCCGCAGCCTGGACGGCAGCTCGCTGTTCCAGGTGATGCTGAACTACCAGCACGAAGAGGCGGCCGGCCTGGCGGGCCTGGAGATCCAGAAACTGGAGCTGGCCGGCCTGGCCGCCCAGTTCGAGCTGACCCTGCACGCCAGCCGCCGCGCCAACGGCAGCCTGCAGCTGGGCTTTGCCTATGCGCGCGAGCGCTTCGAGCCGGCCACGGTGCAGCGCATGGGCGCACATCTGTCGCTGCTGCTGCAGGCGCTGGCGCAAGCGCCGCAGTGCGCGCTGGACCAGGTGCAACTGCTGCCCGGCGATGAGCAGGCGCAGCTTCTGGACCGCAGTGCGCGCCGCAGTACCCGCAATGGACCTGCCCTCAACCCCGCGCAGCCTGCCTGCCTGCACCAGCGCTTTGCGGCAAGCGCGCAGCAGCGGCCGGATGCGGCGGCGTTGACCTGCGAGTCCGCACGACTGACCTACGCCGAACTCGACGCCCGGGCCAACCGCCTGGCCCACCGCCTGATCGCCCTGGGCGTGCGGCCGGAGACGCGCGTGGGCATTGCCATGCAGCGCTCGGTGGAGATGGTGGTCGGCCTGCTGGCCATCCTCAAGGCCGGTGGCGCCTATGTGCCGCTGGACCCGGATTACCCTGCCGACCGGCTGGCGCACATGGTGGCCGACAGCGGGATCTCTCTGGTGCTGACGCAGGCTGCGGTGCGTGAGCGCCTCCCGGGCGCTGCTGCGCTGCAGGTGCTGGAGATCGACATGCTGGACCTGTCGGGCGAACCCGATAGCGATCCGCAGGTTGAAGTCTCGGCCGACAGCCTGGCCTATGTGATCTACACCTCGGGCTCCACGGGCCGTCCCAAGGGCGCGCAACTGAGC
>NZ_JTKZ01000249.1:0-8708 GCF_000799035.1 Delftia sp. ZNC0008 | reverse complement strand
CTGGTGCTGGGCCTGGACTCCCTGGTCATGCTGGCCGGCGGCATCGGCCTGACCTTGCCGCTGGCGCTGCTGCGCGAACTGGACCGGCTGCGCCAGCAGGGCCGGCGCGTGCCCCGCACCACGCTGCTGCTGTGCTTTGCGCGCATGGCCGACATTCCTTTCCTGCAGGAGCTGCAGCAGCTGTGCGAAACGGCCTCCTGGTTCGACCTGCGTATCCACATCACGCGTGAAGACATTGCCGCCCACGGCCCCTTCGTGCCGGGCCGCCCCTCGCAGCAGTCCCTGCTGGCGCTGGGCCAGCCCCAGGCCGTCGTCATCTGTGGCGGCCACGCCTTTGCGCAGACCTTTCGCGAGCATGCGCGGGCCTGCTTTCCCGGTGCCATACAGCATATCGAGGCCTTCACGCCGCCTGCCGCATCCACCGCCCAGCCAGGCGAGACCGCGCAGGCATGCCAGCTGCAGATCGCGCACAGCGGGCAGGTTGTCGAAGCCGCGTCCGGCAAAAGCCTGCTGGAGATCCTGGAAGGCGTGGGCATTGCCATCCGCAGCCAGTGCCGGGCCGGCATCTGCGGCAGCTGCCGCATCCGCATCACGGGAGGCAGTTCACGGCTGGAGGCGGACTTTTGCCTCAGCGACAGGGAAAAGGAAGCCGGCTATGCCTTGGCCTGCTGCACCTTCCCCTCGGCAGGCCATATCCACGTCGATCTCAAGCCCGGCGCCTGACGGGCTCCGCACGTTCCAAGCCACCCTCCTGTATCCACCTGAGTTCCTCCCATGAAAAAAGCCATCGCGCTGCGCCACATCCACTTCGAAGACCTGGGCACCCTGCATGCCGAGTTCGCCAGCCGCGGCTACGAAGTGCAGTACGTCGATCCCAGCATCGGCGAGCTTGACACCCTGGACCTGGGCCGTGCCGACCTTCTCGTCGTGCTGGGCGGCCCCATAGGTGCCTATGACGAGGCGCTTTATCCCTTCGTCGCCCAGGAGCTGGCGGCCGTGCGCCGCTGGCTGGACAGCGGCAAGCCGCTGCTGGGCATCTGCCTGGGCGCGCAGCTCATTGCGCGAGCGCTGGGCGCCAGGGTCTACCCGCTGGGCGTCAAGGAAATCGGCTTTTCTCCGCTCACGCTTACCGATGCGGGCCTGGCCTCGCCCCTCGCCAAACTGGACGGCGTCCCCGTGCTCCATTGGCATGGCGACCAGTTCGACATTCCCGAAGGCGCCGTGCACCTGGCCGGCACCGCCATCGGTGCCAACCAGGCCTTTGCCGTCGGCACGCAGGTGCTGGGCCTGCAATTCCATCTGGAGGCCGACGCGGCCCGGCTGGAGCGCTGGCTGGTCGGCCATGCCTGCGAACTGGGCGTGGCCCAGGTGGACCCGCGCACGCTGCGCGCCGATGCCCAGAAATACGGCGGCCTGCTGACCCTGGCCGCGCGCGATGTGCTGGCCGCCTGGCTGACCCACCTGGAGCGCAGCCGCTGAACCTGCGGCGCCGCCCATTCACCCATTTCCCACACGCCGGAGCCGCGCTGCGCGGCGCCGGAATCTCTGTTCCCGAAAAAAGGAGAGTTGAAGATGGTTGTCGTACTGTTCGAACTGCAGGCCTTGCCCGGCCAGAACCAGACCTATGTGGACCTGGTCAACAAGCTCACCCCCATGCTCAAGCCCATGGAGGGGTTCATCTCCGTGGAATGCTTCCAGAGCACGCTCAACCCCGAGAAAGTCATGTCCGTCACCACCTGGCGCGACGAGGAAGCCGTTGTCCAGTGGCGCAACGTGGAAGCCCACCTCAGCGCCCAGCGCGCCGGCCGCGACAAGATCTTCAAGGACTACCGCGTGCGCGTCACCCAGGTGCTGCGCGACTATGGCCTGAATGACCGCGCGCAGGCGCCCGCGGACAGCATCATGGGCAAGGCAGGCAGCTGCCCCGTCAGCCACGCCTGAGGGCTGGCGGTGCCGCAAAGGCCCGGCTGGTACCTCTACCGGAGCGCGATGCACGCCATCGAAAGATGCCGGCAGTGACTACGCTGCCGGCACCAGGCCGGAAAAAAAGCCCGCTGAATGCTCAGAGGGCTTTTTTTCGGAAGGCACAGATCCTTCGCATCGGAACTACACCGCACCGCACGGCATCCTGCGTGCCGCCTTGTGCAGCGCTTTCAGTTGCGAGCTGCTGCTGCCGCCATTTCGGCGAGGAACGGGCCTTGGGCCGCCTCGGGTTTGCGTTCGATGAGGAAGTCGTCGCGATCCTGGTCCTTGATCCAGTTCGGAGGCTTGCCGCGACCTGTCCACGTTGCTCCTGTAGACGGATCGCGATACTTCGCCGGTGCGCTGGTTTTTGCTGGGATGTAGGGGAACACTTGCTGCTGGGTGAATCCGAAATCGGTCACCAGCTTCTGGACCTTGGACAGGGCAGCTTCGGCCGCCGAGGTGCGTGCCTTGGCAATTTCCATGTCCAGCGCGGCCTTGGCCGCAAGGAGTTCTTTGAGGGACTGTGTCATAGGGAGGCGAAAATTTTGAAGCCAGATTATGGGGCTGTTCGGGCAGCCATGCCTGGTGTCCGGATCATGCAGGCTGATGAAAGGACGACAGCCCGCCTGAGGGTGCTGCCGAGCCGGGTGACCGCAGGCCTGGGCAAGAAAGCCGGTCTTGTCCTCATCCGTGATCGCGCGCACCGTGCGGAACGGCCTCAGCGATCACGTCAGGTGGAACGTCCCGCATCACTAGGCCGCCAGAACCGCTGATGAATTCTTTTGGTGTCAGGGCACATCATGCAGGCGAGAAATGGCGGGGTTGTAGGATTTCTTGAAATCTTCTTCGGACTCAACGTTCCTCCAAAGGTCGGTGATATATCGGAATTCATCCAAAAAAGGCTTTTCGAATGCGGGTATGTCGGTGGCATATTCGCAGTTGCGTGCCAATTGGAAAAGCCATTGGGCCTGGCCGAAATCATAATAAAGGCGCCAGATTATTGGCTCCAGTGATATGGCTGTCTCGGCGCCGGTATTCAGCGCATCGAACATCTCCACCAGGATTTTTCCCGACACCAGTCCATCAGTCACCGATCCAAGATAGCGTTCAATGATTGTCATCGTCAGGGGAACGGCCTCCTCCTCACGCGTTGCCGCAGCAAGCATGACTACATCCAGATCATCTTCCTCCTCGTCTCTTTTGAGACGATCGATGCCCCAATCCACGTAGCTGGTCCAGGACGCCGCCCCACAGCGGACCAGGAAACTCAGCTTCTGTAGTGCCTTTATTTCGTTCATGAGTCAATCTGTTTTGAATATGGAGTGATTTTAAATGCAATCGCAATTGCGCGGTCGCCGTCCAATGTCACATCGGATTCCTCGTCATCTCGTGAGTTGCAATGGAATTTCGCAATTGGAGGCAACGGATTTATCTATTTTGATTTGGCAAATTTCAATGTATGAGCCATGTGAGGCGCTTGCAAAATCGAAGCAGAAACCCAAGCGATGCCATCAGTATTGCCGCCATAAATACAGGCAGGGCCATGAGACTGAGTCCACTGTGTCCGCTGCCATCTTCAAAAAATAGCTTTAGCGCAAGTAGAAAGAGGGTCCCTGCGATCCAAAAGAGCAAGCAGTAGGAAAACCGCAGGATCTCAAGCCTTTTCATGTATTCCCCTTGCTCGTCTGCTTGTGGCTGGCAACAGCATTGTTGTCAGATGTCAGAAAAGCGGCTCCGTGCATCGCCCCGTTGCGGTTCATCCCGAATCGGCGACTGCCTAACGCGACCTTCCAATAGTTCTCCCGGGCTTCCGCCGCCGACTTTTCTATGCCAAGAGGCAGCGCCTCCAGCAAGGTGAATCGGAACTCGCTGTCACAACCCGGTGCTTCATGAAGTCGCCGGCTCAACTCCAGGTTGTCGCCATGCCCGGTGCTGGCATAGTCACGCCAACGCTGCCAAACGCCACAAGCGCCGCTGGCAGAGCCAACATACTGCTGGCCTGTGAATTCATCCGTTATCAGATAGATGCCGCAGACATTGCCAAGTGCCTGCTGCCAAGCCACATCCTGCATTGCAAGCCTCAGTTCCGCCATGATCAGGCTGGTGCTGCTCAGGGCCCTGAAGGGCACCGGAGGCTCGGAGGTTAGCGCAATGGGATAGTTGTTCTCCTGGCGAAGGACCCGGCGCCAGCTCACGGCGGGCTCGCCCCAACGGATCTCCAGTTTGAGCCGCAGATCCGCCATCACATCGATTTCGTCCAGCTCGTGATACCAGTGGCCTGCTCGCTCGTCATGCAGATCGAAACTTCCTTGCAAGCGTCCTGCATCAATGGCCTGCATTGCAGGCATGACCTCCTTCACCCGCCAGATACCGAGCAGCAACGCATGGCCTGGCCGGTGCCCAAAGAAGCCAATCACCAACGAGCCGACTGGATGCTTGTGGTCTTGACGAGACTGATAGAGCGTCAGAGCGCGTGTGCCCACATAGCGTTGTACCGGATAGTCTCCTGCCGTGTGGCGCATGAGCGTGACCTGTTGGGCGGCAGGGTCAAGCGAATGGAAGGCAAGCAGTTGGTAAAGCTGAGTGGCAGGGAGGTTCATGGCTGGAGCTGATCTGGGGCGATGGCGATGCTGGGCAAAATAGCACGGCTGGCCTCTCAGGGCGAAGCCATGTGCAGTCATATATTGCTCATGCTCGACAGCGCGTCCTGTCCTTCTCCGTGATCGCCTGCACTGCCGGGCACCGCACGCCACGCTTGCAGCAATCACGCCAGATGGAATATCCCGCGTTGCACCGGCCTGGCGAAGCAGCCCTAAGCTTTCAAGCTGCGAACGAATTCGCTGCCCACCTCGACTCCTAGAAGAGGGTCCACGGCCGCTACCCGCTTCAGCGCTTCGTCGATGCTGAAGCCATTTCCTTCCAGCACGGCCGATGCGTCGCTGTGCAGGGCATAGGCCAGGTGTGCTGCGATCCGTACGCTCGGATCTGCGTCCACGTTGCTTCCCAGATATCCGCCCAGAAGAAGCCGGATCTCATATACGGCTTTCGCAAGGATTTTCTCCTCAGTCAGCTGTTTCATCACGCCCCTTTGCCTTATCGCCCCCACAACTGCCTCCATCGCCTCAATCTGCGCATTGATAAAGGCAAGCAGCTCATTGGAATCGACAACCTCCATGGGATTGCTGGGGTAAGCGCCAATCAACAAGCTGGAGATGAGTCCCCATTGTTCTCGCACACGGTTCAGTTGGTTGAACTCATCTTCCGACATCTGAAAGTACAACATGGCGACTCCTTAGCGAAATGGCTTGGAGCCGGGCGCGGAGAAAGGGTAAGAAGCGATGTACAGATCAGAGAGCTGTGGCGCAGTGGAAATTGAGATGGGGAAGGGCTTTGAAACGCCCGCAAAGAAAATAGCCATAAGGCCTCCAAGCATTTTTCCAACACTGCTTTCGGGAGCGGCTTACCGGCTAGCAAGAAGTGTGTTCAGCACTTTGCGCGAGATGATACCCCAGGCCTATGGCAGACTGCCCTGGTTCAGTTCTTCCTTGAACCGATCGCCGGCCGGCTTGGCGCTCAAGGCTTATCTCCGTCACTCACCGAGGATTTCTCATGATCATCACCACCACTCCCCAGATCGAAGGCCGCCGCATCACCCGCTACTGCGGCGTGGTCGCGGGCGAGGCAATTTTGGGCGCCAATGTGTTCAAGGACTTGTTCGCCGGGCTGCGCGACATCGTGGGTGGGCGCTCGGCCACGTATGAGCGCGAGCTGCAGCGGGCGCGCGAGATTGCGCTCAAGGAGCTGGAGGAACGCGCCCAGGAACTGGGCGCGAATGCCGTGGTGGGGGTGGACCTGGATTACGAGGTGCTGGGCCAGGGCAACGGCATGTTGATGGTGTCTGCCAGCGGCACGGCGGTGGTGCTGGAGTAGGCAGGGCCGTTGGTCAATTTGGGCCGAGGAAGTCAACGCGGCGCTGCGCCTGGCATCTCCAGGCAGCGGCCCAGCGCCCGCGCGGCCTCGCCCAGGCGCGGGCCGGGGCGGGAGACCACGTCCGTCTCGACCAGGTCCAGCGCGCAGATGCGGCCGGAGCGCACGGCGGGCATGCGGCTCCAGCCGGGGCGGGTGGCAAAGCTGGCCGATGGCGTCTGCGGCGTGTGGATGATGAGTTCGGGCTGCTGGCGCAGCACGTATTCAGGCGTGATGCGCGGAAAGGGCCCTAGGTTGGGCGGCAGCACGTTGCGCGCGCCCAGGCGCTGCAGCAGCTGGCCTATGAAGGAGTCCGGCCCCGCCGCATAAGGCGTGGCGTCCACTTCGAAATACACCTTCTGTCCTGCGGGCGCGTGCGCAGCCAGCGCCTTGGCCTGCTGGTCCACCTCGGCCTGCATGCGCGCCAGCAGGGCGTTGGCGCGCTGCACGTGCAGCAGCTGGTCGAGCTTGTGCAGCACCTGCTCCAGCTGCGCCATGTCGTTGGCGTCCAGTGCCAGCACCGGAATGCCGAAGCGCTCCAGCTGCGCGATGACGGGTGCGGAATACGCCATCAGCACCACGTCGGGCTTGAGCCGCACGGTGGCTTCGACCAGCGGGGCAAAGGTGTGGCCCAGCTTGGGCAGCGCGGCCACGCGCGCCGGGTGGTTGGAGAACTCGTCCACGCCCACGATGCGCTCGCAGGCGTCCAGCGCGCACAGCGATTCGGTCAGCGAGGGCAGCAGGGAGACGATGCGCTGCGGTACGCGCGCCAGCCGCACCTCACGGCCGCGCATGTCGGTGACGGTGTAGGGCGCGGGTGTGCTCCCCTGGGGCACATCCACCGCCTTTTGCGCGACGGCGTTGCTGGCGCCGCCCGCGCAGGCCAGGGCGGCGATCAGCAGCAGAAGGCGGGACGGGCGCAGAAGCAGGTGCATGGGGTCAGGGCAGAGGTGTCCAGCGCACGGTGACGAAGACCGTTCGGCCGGCGTTCGCATAGCCGCGCGTGGGGGCGTAGTCGCGGTCAGCGATGTTGTTGACGCGTGCCAGCAGCGTCCACTGCCTGGTCAGCTGGCGCTGGGCGTAGAGATTGACCACGCCGTATCCGCCCAGCTTGAAGGTGTTCGCCTCGTCGGCGTAGCGGCCGCTGTACAGCTGCGCTTCGCCGCCCAGCGTCCAGCCGGCTGCCTGGGTGTCGGCATTGAGCTTGAGCATGCGCTTGGAGCGGTAGGGCAAAAGCTTGCCGGTCTCCAGGTTCTCGGGGTTCATGAGGTCCAGCGAGGCGCCCAGGTTGGTGCTGCCCAGGCGCGTGCCGCCCGACAGCGTCAGGCCGGTGATCTCCACGCTTTGCCAGTTGCGGTAGCAGTTGCAGGGAAGGGCGCTGTTCCAGTCGTAGGTGATGAGGTTCTTGAACTTGTTGCGGTAGACCACGGCCGAGAGGCGGTTGGCACCGGCCGCATAGTGCAGGCCGGTTTCCACGTTGGTGCTGCTTTCGGGCTTGAGGTCGGCCGCCGCCTGGCCCGTGAAGCGTTCGTACAGCGTGGGGGTTCTGAAGGCCGTGCCGGCCGATGCCACCCAGCGCCAGCGCTGGTCGATCTGCAGGCCGTAGCCCAGGCCGCCCGTGGTCTTGTTCTGCTGGTCGCGCACCTGGTCGTGGCGCAGGTTGGCGTCGAACTGGTGGCGGCCCTCGGTCAGGCGCCAGCCGGCCGACAGGGAGTTCTGCACGCGCCGGCTGTCGGTGTTCTGCGTCCAGGCGTATTGCGTGTCCAGCTTGTCCTCGCGGCGCTCCAGGTCGATGTTGAAACGGTGCTGGCCCAGCGTGAACAGGTTCTGCAGCAGGTAGTTGGTGGAGCGGCCCTTGGCGCTTTCGGGCGACTGGGTGTGGCGGTCGCTTTGGCTGTCGGTATGGGAGATCTGGACCACGCTTTTGTACATGGCGTTCCAGCCGGCCTGCCAGCGCAGGCTGCCGGTGGTGTTCTTGACCACGTCGTAGTCGTCGAACGGCGGCGGGCTCTGGTCGTAGTGGGTGCGCAGGCGGCTGTGCAGCAGGCTGGCGTCGATCTGGTGGATGCCCGTTTTGTAGCCCGCGTTCAGGCCCAGCGAGGTGTTGCTGTAGCCATCCTTGTCCGGGTTGGGCGAGAAGGTGTTGCCGGGGTAGACGTCGAAGCCGTCGCTGCGCTCGTCCGCCAGGTTCAGGCCATAGGTGAAGCCGTTGGCTCCGCCCTGGAATCCTGTGGCCAGCTTGCTGGTGCCCTGGTTGCCTATGCCGGCCTCGGCATAGGCGCGGGTCTGGCCGTCAGCCCGCTTGGTGAAGATCTGGATCACGCCGCCCATGGCGTCTGAGCCATAGATGGCTGCGGCCGGGCCGCGCAGCACTTCGATGCGCTCGATCTGCGCCAGCGGCAGGGTGGACCAGACCGCTCCGCCCTGCAGCTCCTGCGAGCTGTAGCGCACGCCGTCGACGAACACGGCCGTGTGCTGGTTGCTGGTGCCGCGCAGGTAGACCGAGGTGACCTGGCCCGGCCCGCCATTGCGGTTGATCTGCACGCCCGGCACCTGCACCAGCAGGTCGGCCACGCCGGTGGCGCCACTGCGGGCAATGGTCTCGGCATCGATCACGGTCATGTCGGCCGTGACCGTGCGCAGCGGCTGCTCGCTGCGCGAGGCGGTGACGACCACGGTGTCCAGCTGCGAGGACTGGGTTTGCGCCTGGGCCTGGCAGGCCAGCAGCGAGGCCAGGGCCAGGGCGGACATCCGAGGTGCGGAGAAAGCCGACGCGG
>NZ_JTKZ01000069.1:4852-10870 GCF_000799035.1 Delftia sp. ZNC0008 | reverse complement strand
TCCGCGTCCACCTGGCGCAACAGACCCAGGCGGCGCTGCGGCTGGCGCGCGAGCAACTGGCCAGCTGCCGCATCGACGGAACCACCTGGTACTGGCCCGCCGCCGAGAACCCACGCTCGCGCCGCCATGCCTTCGACGAGCGGCTGCGCCTGCTCGCGCCCTTCGATCCCGTGGTCTGGGACCGGCGCCGCTTCACGCTGCTCTGGGGCTGGACCTACAAGTTCGAGGCCTATACGCCACCAGCTCAGCGCCAGCTGGGCTACTACGCCCTGCCCATGCTCTGGCGCGGCCATGTGATCGGCTGGGCCAACCTGCAGGCGCGCGACGGCCGGCTGGAGCCATCATTCGGCTATGTGGCCGGCGCGGCGCCCGGCGATGCCGCCTTTCGCAGTGCGCTGGATGAGGAGCTGCAGCGCATGGAGCTGTTCCTGGCGCCGCGCTGAGATGCAGGCACTCGCCCCCTGCGCGCGGTGTACGTGATTGGGGGAACTGGTCAAGTTCACCCAGCTGACGCGCGAACACACCGGCTGGACTGCACCGGCTGGACTGCACCGGCTGGACTGCACAGGCTACCTGGTGGACCGGTGCAGCGAACGCAGGGAGCGGGCGCGAGCGCTCCCCCGCCGACGAGCGGCCTTTCATGATCTTTCGGCCATGCTGCAGCAGCACCCGTGCATCAAGGCCGGCAGGCCGCCGGACCGCCCTCAGTTCATGCGCGGCAGATTCGCTGCCTTGATGGCCGCGCCCATGGACTCATGGCCCTGGACCAGCTTCCTGCGGTATTCGGCTCCGGTGAGAGCTGCCGGGTCCACGCCCGCCGACTCGAAGACACGCGCGACCTGGGGACCTTCGGCTGCGGCCATGGCAATGCGCTCCAGCCTGTCGCGCAGGGCCGGGGGCACGCCCTTGGGGTAGGCCAGGCCGATCCAGGAGTCGATCTCCACGTCGTAGCCCTGCTCCCTGAGCGTGGGCACCTCGGGCAACTCCTTCCAGCGCATGGGGCTGGCGCTGGCCAGCAGGCGCATTTTTCCGGCCTTGACGTGCTGGACGATGTCCGAGGGGTTCTGCACGATGACATCGACCTGCCCGCCGATCAGGCCGGCCACGGTCTCTGCGCCTGACTTGTAGTTGATCTCCTCGAACTTGCCGCCGGTCTTGCGCCCCAGCTCGAACATGGCCAGGTTGTTGGGCGCGGACGGCGCGCCAAAGAAGATGCCCTTGCCCTGGCGGGACGCGGCCACCAGGTCGGCCATGGTTTTATAGGGCGAATCCGCGCGCACGGCCACGCCATAGCGGTAGCGGGCCACGCCTGCGATGAAGTCGAAGTCATCGACCTTGTAGTCCACCTTCATGAGGTGGGGCGTGATCGCGATGGTGGAGAAGGTCACCACGCCCAGCGTGTAGCCGTCGGGCTTTTGCCGGGCCAGCGACGAGACGCCCAGCGTGCCCTGCGCTCCCGCGCGGTTGTTGGGCACCACGGGCTTCTTGAGCAGGCCCTCCATGGCATTGCCGATGGCGCGCGAGGCCACGTCGGTATTGCCGCCTGCGCCGTAGTTGATGATCAGGGTCAGTTCCCGCTCGGGAAACGCGTCCGTGCCCTGGGCCAGCGCCGGGGTGCCAGCTGCGGCCGCCAGCGCTGCCGCGCAGAAGGCCGAAAGCAGGCATCTGCGAGATGCGGGGGATGGATATGCATGCATGGTTGTCTCTCGTTGCGATCTTGGGTTCTGTCGTCTTTGGAAGTCGTGCTTTCACGGTGCAGCGCACTACCCACTGACCGGGAAACAGGCACGCCCTGGAAGTGGGGGCACCGAGGAGGGGCCTAGGCCGGCCGCGCCGCCCCGCCCCGCACCGAGGGTGCCGTCCCCCCGCGAAGCGAGAGGGGGAAGCGGCGCAGCCGCTCAGGGGGTCGTCCTTCCTCAATTCATGAAGAAGCCGCCGTTGACGTCGATCACCGCGCCATTGGTGAAGCCTGCGGACTCGCTGCACAGGTAGCGGATGGCAGCACCGACCTCGGCCGCCTCGCCCAGGCGCCGCACCGGGATCTGCTCCGCATAGCGGCGGTTGACCTCGTCGCCGGCCTGCTGCGCCATCGGCGTCAGGATGCGGCCCGGCGCCACGCAGTTGGTGGTGATGCCGTACTGGCCCATCTCCGAGGCGATGGAGCGGCTCAGCCCCAGCACGGCGGACTTGCTCAGCATGTAGGCAGGGCCGGCCACGATGGACTTGCCGCGCCCGGCCAGCGAGGACACGTTGACGATGCGCCCCCAGCCCCGCTGCTTCATGCCCGGCAGCGCCAGCTGGCACAGGCGCAGCATGGACAGCAGGTTGACGTCCAGGATCTGCTGCACCTCGCCCAGCCCCACTTCGAGGATGCCGTTGGACTGTCCGCTGGCGTTCTTGAGGCTGATGCCGGCGTTGTTGACCAGGATGTCCACGCCGCCGTGGCGCTGCACCATGTCCGCGACCACGCGCTGGCGGGCTGCCTCGTCGCAGACATCGAGCACCACGGCGCTGGCCCGGGCACGCAGTTCCTGCGGGACCCGATCCAGGTCGGGCGCGGCCAGGTCGGCCAGCACCACGCGGCGGCCGTCGCGCAGCAGTTCGATGGCGGTGGCCAGGCCGATGCCGCGTGCGGCGCCGGTCACCAGGGCCGTGCGGAGGGGGAAGTTCTCAGGCGCGCTCATCAGTGGCTCTCCGGCGTGTAGAAGGTGATGGGGGGAAAGGCGTCTTCGGTGCACATGACCTCGATCAGCGTGGCCTCTTCGGCGGCCATGGCGGCGCGCAGCGCGGGGGCGATGGCATCGGCCGATTCCACGCGCACGCCGTGGATGCCGCAGGCCCGTGCGATGGCCGCATGGTCCACGCCGCTGAAGTTCACGGCCGAGGTGTGCTCGCCGAACTTCACATGCTCGGCATGCTTCTGGTAGCCCAGGATGCCGTTGTTGATGAGCAGGGTGATCACCTTGATGCCCATGCGCCTGCAGGTCTCCATCTCCGACCACACATGGCCGAAGCCGCCGTCGCCCACCAGGCAGAACACCTGGCCGCCGTCCTGCGCCAGGCGCGCACCCATGGCCATGGGCATGCCCCAGCCCAGGCCCGCCAGGCCGCGCGGCGTGATGAAGCGCTGGCCGGCCCGGCGCGCGGTCAGGTAGTTGGTGACCCACAGCGTGGAGTAGCTGGCGTCGGCCACCACGGTGTCCTTGGCGGTCAGCAGGGCGTCGAGCTCATGCATGATGCGTTCGGGCCGTATGGGCGCGGCGCTGGACAGGCGCACTTCGGCTGATTCCTGCAGGTGCCTTTCCCTGCCCTTGGCAATGCGTGCGGCCAGTGCAGCGCGCTGGCCGGTACGGGCCGACAGATCCAGCGGCCCGGCGATGTCCAGCATGGCCTGCAGCGCCAGCCGCGCATCGCCCACCAGGCGCATGGCGTCGTAGTTGCGCCCTATCTCCTGGCCGTCGATATCGAGGTGGATGAATTGCGCATCGCGCGGGTACAGCGTCCAGCTGTCCGTGCCGTTCTGGTTGGTGCGGTTGCCGATTAGGAACACCACGTCGGCGCCTGCCACGAAATCCTTCAGGTAGCGGCCCGAGCCGTTGGGGCCCAGGCAGTTGGCGACCACGCCCAGCGACAGCTCATGCGTTTCGGCCACGGCACCCTTGCCCATGTTGGTGGTGGCCACGGGCAGGCTCAGCGCATCGGCAAAGGCGCTCAGTGCCTCGCTGGCGCCCGAGATGTGCACGCCGCCACCGGCAACGATGACCGGCGCGCGGGCCTGGAGCAGCGCGCCCACGGCCTGTTCCAGCAATTGCCGTTCGGGCACGGCGCGGTCCAGCGGAAAGCGGGCCAGTGCAGCGGGCCGGGGCACGCCGGACGGCTGGGCAGGCTCGGTGAGCAGGTCAGCCGGCAGCATCAGCGCCACGGGGCCAGGCCGGCCGCTGCAGGCCGCGATGATGGCCTGCTCCACATAGTCCTCCACGCGCGATGCTTGGTCCACGCGGCGCACCCACTTGGTCACGGGCTTGAACAGGCCCATGTGGTCCAGGTCCTGGAAGGCGTTCCTGTCGGTCTGGTCGCGCGCCACGTCCTGCACCAGCGCAATGATGGGGATGGAGACCTTCAGCGCCTCGGCCAGCGGCGCCACCAGCAGCGCGGCGGCCGGCCCGTTCTGCGCGGTGATCACGGCCGGCCTGCCGCTCATGCGGGCATGGGCATCGGCCATGTAGCCGCCCGCGTTCTCGGTGCGGTAGGCGATCTGGCGCAGGCCCAGTTCCTCGGCGGCCAACACGAACATGCTGGGCAGGCTCTGCCCGAAGAACTGCGTGATGCCGTGCCGCTTCAGGACCCGGGCCACCAGGTGGCCTACGGTGTCCTGCTTGTTCAATCCAGGGTTGCTCAGGGGTTTCGACATGGGTGGCGGTTTCCGTTCAACAAAAAAAGGCGTAGCGGCTCCCTCGCCATGGCAATCGCCAGCGATACGGAAAGGGAAGCCAGGGGGAACTTATCTATTCAGGAAATTCAAAGGCAATCCAGGACACGGCCAGTCCAGCGCCACCAGCCGCCCCGTGGAAGACAGGGTGACAAAAGCCGTCTTCAGGTCCTTGCCGCCAAAGCAGATGTTGGTCGTCATGGGGTCGGGCAGCTCGACCCGGTGCAGCACCTGCCCGGCCGGCGAGACCACGGTAATGCCGCCCTCGCCGAGCGTGGCAAGGCAGATGTTCCCTTCGGCATCCACGGCCAGGGAATCGATGTTCTGCATGCCCGGCAGGCGGCACAGCAGCCGCCCGCCATTGGGCGAATCGGGCCAGGGCCGGGCCAGGATGTGCCCGGGCTCGCCGATGTCGAAGGCCCACAGCCGCCCCGTGAAGGTCTCCGCCACGTAGAGCGTCTTCTCATCGGGAGAAAGACCGATTCCGTTGGGCGACCACAGCGGGAAGACGGCCTCGCGGATGGCGCTGCCATCGGCCAGCGCGTAGCAGACGCTGCCCCGGTCCACCTCACGTGGCCGCACCTTGCCGTGGTCGGTGAACCAGAACCCGCCATGCCGGTCGAAGACCAGGTCGTTGGGCCCCTTCAAGGGGCCGCTGCCGCTTTGCGTGTACAGGCATTCGACCTGGCCCGAGGCCAGGTCCACGGCCTCTATGCGCCCGCCTGAATAGTCGTTGGCCTGGCCTATGGGCCGCAGCCCATGCTCCGCACTGCGGTGCCACTGGAAGCCACCGTTGTTGCAGATGAACAGCTTGCCGCCGGGGCCTATGGCGGCACCGTTCGGGCCTGCGCCCAGGTGGACGAGTTGCCGCCTTGTGCCATCGGCCGTCACCCGGGTCAGCCAGCCGTTGGCGATCTCCACCAGCACGACCGATCCATCGGGCATGGCCACCGGGCCTTCGGGAAACTCCAGGCCGTCGGCCAGTGCCCGGAGCGAGGGTTCTGTTTTTTGCAGCGTGTATGTCATGTGCGCCTCACTCCATCAATCGATGCTCAGGTTCAGGCGCCTGATCACGGCACCGTATTTCTCGGAGTCATCCCTGACCATGGCGCGCAGCTCCTGCGGAGTGGACGGCGAAACCTCCAGCGCCATTTCCGAGAAATTCTTCTGCAACCGGGGATCAGCCAGGGCCTTGTGCAGCACGGCGTTGAGCTGCTCCACCACGGCGGCCGGCGTGCCGCCAGCGACGAAGGCGCTGAAATGGTTGGCGATCTCCACCCCGCGCGCGCCCGCCTCGGCGAAGGTCGGCACATCGGGCAGATGCGGCGAGCGCCGGTCTCCCGTGACGGCGATGACCCGGACCTTGCCCGACCGGGCATAAGGCACGACGGTGGGCAGGTCGGACATGAAGACGGGCACCTGCCCCGCCAGCAGGGCCTGCATGGCCGGCGCACTGCCCTTGTAGGGCACGTGCACCATCTGGATGGCGCTGCCGGCCAGGAACATCTCCATGGCGAGGTTGGTGCCGTTGCCATTGCCGGTGGAGGCATAGCTCAGGTCGCCATGCGACCTGGCATGGGCCACCAGCT
>NZ_JTKZ01000069.1:0-4842 GCF_000799035.1 Delftia sp. ZNC0008 | reverse complement strand
AGGAAACGAAGGCAAGGCCACCAGCGCGATCGGATTGCGCGCCAACACGGTGACCGGCACCAGTGCGCGCTCCGGGTCATAGGCCAGCTTCCTGAAGAGGAACGGGTTCATCGACGCCACCGAGGGATCGAAGACCGCAAAGGTATGGCCATCGGCGGGTGCGGCCTGCAGGGCCTGCACGGCGATCACGCCCGAGCCGCCAGGGCGGTTGTCCACCACCACGGCCTGTCCGGTCTGCCCCGTGATGGCCGCCGCAATCTGGCGCGCGATGTTGTCCGAGGCCCCGCCTGCGGCATAGGGCACCAGGATTCGCAGCGGCTTGGATGGATAGGTGGTGGATGCAGCGGACGCCGCGCAAGAAAGGCTGATAAGGGCCGAGCCCATGGCAAGCCATTGGCGGCGGTTAGATGGTGATACGGGCATGTTTCCTCCCTGGATTTTGATGCATGGTACTTGATGCATCAAACATCAAACATGGGGTTAGCCCGTGGACCAGGCACGCTCGGATGTGACGGTCACCCCACCATCCCCCGGGAGGTACCATTGCGCCCAAGCAGTTGCGGAGGCCCGATGTCCAGCGTTTTTTCACAGATCCGAACCAATCAGACCCTTGCCGAAAAAACCTATCTGCAGATCCGTGACGCCATCGTGAGAGGCCAGCTGCAACCCGCGCAGCGCCTCGTCTACCGCAGCCTGGCCGAAGAGTTCGGCATCAGCCCCACGCCCGTGCGCGATGCCATACAGCGCCTGGCCTCCGAAGGCGCCCTGGACCTGGACGACCGCGGCGTGGCCACCGTGCCCGTGCTCAGCGTGGAGCAGTACGTGGAAATCATCGCCCTGCGCATCGAACTGGAAGGCCGCGCCGCCGCAGCCGCCGCCAGCCGCCATCCGGGCCAGGGCTTCATCGACACCCTCACCCGGCTGCACCAGGACCTGGAAAAATCCATCGCCGTGGACGACGACGCCACGCTGATCGCCAACGAGCGCTTCCACTTCTCCATCATCGAAGCCGCGCAGCAGCCCGTGCTGGCCAGCCTCATCGGCCTGCTGTGGCTCAAGTGCGGCCCGTCCGTGCGCTACCTGTACCGTGGCACCTACGCCCGCGCGGCCGAACATCCCCACATCCGGCTGATCCATGCGCTGGAGCAAAGGGATGGCCCCGCCGCCCGGCAGGCCGTGGTGCAGGATCTGCAAAGCGCCTGCCTGCATATCCTCAGGAAGATTGCCAAGGATGATGGGATGGCGTTTCCGCAGGAGTGGGTGGTGGCGGGCATGGGGTAGAAGCACTGTAGGTACGCCTCGCTGCAGTTGGCGCAGTAAGGATATAAGTGCCTGACTCCAAGCCTCCGTACCAGAATGTGCCTTCTCCTCCGCTGCATCCGACTCTCTTCGGACATATTTGAGGGTGGCGACCTCAAATTTCCCAAAGTTGCAAGACCATCGCCCAGCGCATGGCGTCATACTTTGACGGTGCTCGGCTAGGCCCTCACGATTACGTTCTGTAACGACCCCACACCGCCTAAGCCAAAGCATCGCCTGCAAATCGTCCAAGGAACATCATGTTGACTCGCTTGAAAGTCTCTGGGTTCAAGAATCTCCGAAAGATCGATGTCCAGTTCGGTCTGTTCACATGTATTGCTGGCGCCAACGGTGTCGGGAAATCGAACCTGTTCGATGCGATAACTTTTTTGTGCGATTTAGCGTCTATGCCCATTCTCAAGGCATGCAGCAACGTGCGTGGCACACATGGTCGAGCATCTGAGTTTGCATCTCTTTTTTTCCATGAAAAAGGTGAGAAAGAACTTCGAATGGAGTTTCTCGCAGAAATGATCGTTCGCAATGAGGTCGTTGATGACTTTGACCGCAGTGTCAAGCCAACAGCAACATTGCTTGAATACTCCTTGGTGCTTCGACTTAATACAGAAGCAGCACCGGGCTCTTCAAAGGATCCGATCTACATCGAGCACGAAGAATTGCGTGCCAAGCCATCCAGTGAAGCGCAAAAATTCCTTGCATTCAACGGTGGCTCAGATCTGGCAAAGAATAAGAAACTCATCTTCGGACCCGGTGCACGTACGTCGCCTTTCATCCAAACCGATAACAAAGACTCGGACGTCACGATCCTGCTACGCAGTGATCGAGGCGGCGGTCAGCCTCAGAAAATCTCGGCCCGCAAGAGTCCTCAAACCATTCTTTCTGGCGTTAATCTTTCATCGCACCCAACGGCATTGGCAGCCCGCCGAGAAATGCAGTCCTGGCGCATGTTGCAATTGGAGCCTTCGGCATTGCGCGCGCCGGATGATGTTTTTGGCGATGCGTCGCTTTCCTCAACTGGCGCGCATATGCCTAATACGTTGTTTCGCTTAGGGAGATACGGAGACATCGCAAACAGACTGGCCGACCTGATTCCCGGCGTGACGGCCTTGGATGTAGATACCGACGAGGCGAGGCAGCAACGCACATTGTCAGTAAAAATGAGCGATGGACGTCCGTACTCTGCAAGCTCTTTATCCGACGGAACGCTTCGTTTTCTTGCCCTTGCCGTACTTGCCAGTGATCCAGATGCCGAAGGACTGGTGTGCTTGGAAGAACCTGAGAACGGCATCCACCCTTTGCGCATTCCAGAAATGCTTCGCTTGGTGAAAGAGCTTTCCGATGCTGACCTATCGGGAGAAGAACTGGCCGTTCAGCATTCACTGCGTCAGGTCATTATCAATACACACTCTCCACTGGTCGTCGCTGAGCTTTTGGACGACGAGCTACTGTTTGCGGAGTCTTTGCGTCTGCGGGGAGCCTCGTTCGCAAATTTCAAACCGATTAAAGGGACTTGGCGAGAGCGTGTGTTGGCAACTTCCGAGACAGGCTTTATCACAAGGGGTGAGTTGCACGCCTACCTATCTGGCATGAGGATGAAATCGAAGAGCAATGGCATAAAACATGTTGTAGACCATTTACCCAGTGAGACACTGGATCTTTTTCATAGTGCTTGATGGGATGGTCAGTGCATGAAAACCCTCACAGCGACCTTGATCACCGACGGAACCTCCGACCGTACTTTGCTACCCATCGTCCAGTATCTTCTGGATGAATGGAGCCCACTTCCTCATCGCACGCTTTTTGCTGAAGGCCTTCATTCAGGATCACTCAAATCCAGAATACCGCGGGTAATAGAGCTTTTCCCTTGCGATCTGCTATTTATTCACAGAGATGCAGAGCGCGAACCTCTTGCGAACCGCGTTCAGGAAATTCGGACTGCACTGGCGGAATCTGTAACCCAGCATCGGCCGCATATCTGCCTTGTGCCTGTACGAATGACCGAAAGTTGGCTGTTGTTGGACGAGAGGGCAATCCGCTCAGCAGCAGGCAACCCCGAGGGGCGCATTCCGCTAAAACTTCCCAAGGCAAATGCCATAGAAGAGCTGGCAGACCCCAAGAGCAAACTGTTCGAGTCGCTGACCGCCGCCGCCGAGGTGACTGGAAGGCACAGACGAAGATTCCATCCGGAAGCGGCCCGGCATCGCGTAGCCGAAATCCTGGATCCCAGTTTGCTGCGTCAACTTGAGTCTTTCAAATTTGCCGAAAAACAGGTGATCGATTTTTTCCGTGCCAATTTCACCTGATTGACTTCAAGCGTGAAGCCACCGCGGCCTCCCAACCACTACGAACCACATCAGGCCGACCGTCTATCCCACGTAGTCAATAATGTGGTCTTTGCCTGTCACCTTGCAGCCCTCAAGGAAACGGTTTGAGGAGGGCAGCACGACAAACGTACACCTGCGCCTTCCTGCGGCCCCGCGCCATCCAGGCAGGCCTTGCCCGGCACCTTCGCGCCGCTGCAACCTGTTGATTCCCAAGCCAATGAGCGAACTCTCGCAAAGCACACAGCCCTCTCCGGCCCCTGATCTGTCGGCGCACACGCCCATGATGCAGCAGTACCTGGGCATCAAGATCAACTACCCTGACACGCTGGTTTTCTACCGCATGGGGGATTTCTACGAGCTGTTCTTCGGGGATGCGGAGAAGGTGGCGCGGCTGCTGGATATCACGCTGACCACGCGCGGGCAGACGGCGGGGCAGCCGATTCCCATGGCGGGCGTGCCCTTCCATGCGCTGGAGAACTACCTGGGCCGGCTGATCAAGCTGGGCGAGTCGGTGGCGATCTGCGAGCAGGTGGGCGAGGTGGGCGCCGCCAAGGGCCCGGTGGAGCGCAAGGTGGTGCGCGTGGTGACGCCGGGCACGCTGACCGACAGCGAACTGCTGTCGGACAAGAGCGAGGCGATCTTGCTGTCCCTGCACACGGCCGGGCGCCAGCGCTGCGGCCTGGCCTGGATGGCGGTGACGCAGGGGCGCATCCATCTGGCCGAATGCTCCCACGACGAGCTGGGCGCCTGGATTTCGCGCATTGCGCCCAGCGAGCTGATCTACAGCGCGGGCGTGACCGAGCGCTTCGAGCAGAGCCTGTTCGCGCTGCGCCATGGCGGCTCCATTGCCTGCCCGCTGTCGCCACGCCCTGACTGGCAGTTCGACGGCGGCCTGGGCGAGCGCAAGCTGCTGGAGCTGCTGGGCGCCGCCAGCCTCAAGGCCTGGGAGGCCGAGGACCTGCCGCTGGCCCATGGCGCCAGCGCCGCGCTGCTGTCGTATGCCGAGCACACGCAGGGCCGCAGCCTGTCGCACATCCACGCTCTGCAGGTGCAGCGCGACGATGAGCTGATTGCGCTGCCGCTGGCCACGCGCCGCAACCTGGAGCTGGTCAAGACGCTGCGCGGCGAGGATTCGCCCACATTGTTCTCCCTGCTGGACACCTGCATGACGGGCATGGGCAGCCGCCTGCTCAAGACGCGG
>NZ_JTKZ01000431.1:0-1056 GCF_000799035.1 Delftia sp. ZNC0008 | reverse complement strand
GTTTGGATGTCGCCGACCACCGTCTGCGCGGGCAGCAGGCGTTCGAGCAAGCCTGTGGCGCCGGCGCCCAGCCAGTGGTCACTGGCCTGCAGCAGGCCGGCCACCCAGGCGCTTTGCAGTTGCAGCCCTTGCACGCTGGCGCCTTCGCTGGCGGGGCCGCGCCGGGTGACGAGCACGCGGCCATCGGCCAGGGTGCGGCTGTGGACCCGGCCGTCCGGGCCATAGCGCGTGGCGGTGCGGTAGGTATGCTCGGCCTTGCCGTCGGGCGTGGCCAGCGCAATGGTGCGTGCCAAGGGGCGGCCCAGGGCGTCGTATTCGATGGACTCGCGCTGCCAGTTGCTGTCGATGGTCTGCAGCAGCCGGCCCTGGTAGTGCAGCCGGGTTTGCGAGGAAGAGCGACGATCTGCGCCGGGCGCCGCTTCGTAGCGCTTGGCCAGCAGACGCCCGCTGGGGGCGTACTGGTAGTGGGTGCTGCTGCCGTCGGCGCGGGTGTGCACCCGCAATTGATCGGCTTCGTTGTAGCGTGCGCTTTGGCGGCCATGATCGGCAAGCTGGAGCCAGACGGTGCGGCCGAAGTCGTCGTGCAGGGCCTGGCGGCGTTCGGCGGGTTGGGTGCTCCGGGATTTGCTGGTGATCTGCTCCATCGCCGCGCTGGCCGGGCCTTGCAATGCCAGCCGTACCGCCCCATCGGGCGTTTGCGACAGGCTGGCATGGAGACTGCCGTTGTCCAGCCAGCGCGTGCGGGTGTCGTCGCCATCGGTGTGCTGGAGCAGCTCGCCCGCGTCGCCGTAGGTGTAGCTGTCCAGGCGCCCATCGGGCAGCAGGCGGTGGCTCAGGCGCCCTTGCGCATTCCAGCCGTAGTAGGCCGCACGTTCGGGGAGGTCCTGGCCTTCGCGGTACAGGCCCAGCCGCTTGATGCGGCCTTCGCTGTCGCGTTCGATCTGGCCCCGGTTGCCCAGGCCATCGAGCCTAGCCTGGGTGCTGCCCTGGTAGGCCCAGGTGATGCTGCGGCCTGCCGTGTCGATGGCCTGGCTGGGGCGGCCCAGGGCGTCGTGG
>NZ_JTKZ01000238.1:0-2957 GCF_000799035.1 Delftia sp. ZNC0008 | reverse complement strand
CCGCGTCCACCTGCCCCTGGTACTTGCCGCCACGGTCGCGGTAGCTGACCTCGCAGACATCGTCGGGATCGCTCTCGAAGAACAGCACCTGGGCGCAGCCCTCGCCGGCATAGATGCGGGCGGGCAGCGGCGTGGTGTTGGAGAACTCCAGCGTCACATAGCCTTCCCATTCGGGCTCGAACGGCGTGACGTTGACGATGATGCCGCAGCGCGCGTAGGTGCTCTTGCCCAGGCAGATGGTCAGCACATTGCGCGGGATGCGGAAGTACTCGACCGTGCGCGCCAGCGCGAAGCTGTTGGGCGGGATGATGCAGCTGTCACCCTCGAAATCGACGAAGCTCTTTTCATCGAAGTTCTTGGGGTCCACCACGGTGCTGTGGATGTTGGTGAACACCTTGAATTCGGGTGCGCAGCGGATGTCGTAGCCATAGCTGCTGGTGCCGTAGCTGATGATCTTGCGGCCATCGACGTTGCGAACCTGGGCCGGCTCGAAAGGCTCGATCATGCCGTGATCCTCGGCCATGCGACGGATCCACTTGTCGCTCTTGATGCTCATGGCAATTCCTCGTTCCCTAGCTGTCCTTGTCAGGCGCCAGCACCCGGCCGGGCACTGGTGCAAAGGCGCTATTTTGCTTGAGAAACGACGGTGCGCTCTATCAGGCGGTCATCGCCCAGGATGATCATGGCGAACAGCAGCTCGTCCAGGCTCTCGGCCTGGCGGGTCTTGCGCTCGAGCAGCGGCGTGCAGGCCGGGTTGATGACCACGAAGTCGGCCTCGCAGCCCGGCTGCAGATTACCCACCTGGCCGGCCAGCCCCAATGCGCGCGCCGCGCCCGCCGTGTGCTGCCACCACAGATTGCCGGGCGACAGGCTCAGGCCCTGCTTGGTCTGGCCCTCGCGGCCCGCCACGTAGGCGGCCTGCATGGTGCGGAAAGGGCTGAAGCTCATGCCGCCGCCCACGTCGCTGGCCAGGCCGTAGAGGAACTGCGCGGCGTCGGCCCGCGCAAAGTCGAAGAAGCCGCTGCCCAGGAACAGGTTGCTGGTGGGGCTCACGGCGGCGGCGGTGCTGCGTTCACGCATCAGGGCGCGGTCTTCATCGTCCAGGTGGATGCAGTGCGCGTAGACGGCGCGCTCGCGCATCAGGCCGAAGTCGTCGTAGACCGACAGGTAGCTGCGGGCCTTCGGAAAGAGCTCGGCCACCCAGCGCACTTCGTCCAGGTTCTCGGCCACGTGCGACTGGATCCAGACATCGGCGTAGCGTGCGGCCAGCTCGCCCGCGCCGCGCAGCTGCTCGTGCGTGCTGGTGGGGGCAAAGCGCGGCGTGATCGCGTAGCCCAGGCGGTCCACGCCATGCCAGCGCTGGATCAGGGTTTCGGTGTCGATCAGGCTTTGCTCGGTCTGGTCGCGCACGCCGTCGGGGCTGTGGCGGTCCTGCAGGACCTTGCCCGTGATCATGCGCATGCCGCGCGCCTGCGACGCGCCCATGAGCGCATCGACCGACCCCGGGTGCGAGGTGGCAAAGGCCAGCGCCGTGGTCACGCCGTTGCGCTGCAGCTCGTCCAGGAAGAACTCGGCCACGCTGTCGGCATGGGCGCGTTCGCAAAAGGCCGACTCGTGCGGAAAGGTGTATTTCTCCAGCCAGGGCAGCAGGCCGGCGGCGGGCGCGCCGATCACATCGGTCTGCGGATAGTGGATGTGCAGGTCGATGAAGCCCGGTGCCAGGATGCGGCCCGGCAGATGGGTGACTTCGGCGCCCGGCTGGCCGGTGAGCTGCGCCTGCAGCGCCTGCCAGCTGCCGGCGGCGACGACGCGCTGCTGCCCCCTGTCATCCGGGGCGACGGCCAGCAGGCCGTCTTCGTCGTAGAGCGCCTGGCCATCGTCGGCAAAACGCAGCAATGAGGAACGGTAGATTTGCATGCCGCCAAGCTTAGCGGGCGGACAGGCAGATGCCATATCCGCAGCGCTATAGGCGCCATCGGCAGGCGCCACCCTAGGGTTTACGCCAGGGCGGCAGCCAGGGGTCCCACCTCACTTGGGCAGGGTGGCCTGCACGCCTTCCACCAGCCAGTTCATCTGCAGGATCTGCGCATCGTCCAGCTGCTTGCCGGCTGGAATGCGCACCTGGCCCTGGTTGTCGCGCACCGGCTGGTCGCCGGCCTTGAAGGGCTGCAGGCGGCCCTGGGCCATGTCCTTTTGGCGCTGCAGCACTTCCTCGCGCACGGCGGGCGGCAGCCTGGGGCCGAAGCCTTCCACGCGGATCATGCCCTCGCGCACGCCGCCCCAGGTGTCCTGGCTCTTCCAGCTGCCGTCCAGCACCGCTTTGGCGCGCGCCGTGTAGTAGTCGCCCCACTGGTGGGTGACGGCCAGCAACTGGGCGTCGGGCCCGTCCTTGCGCATGTCGGAGTGGTAGGCAATCGCCATGCGGCCGCGCTCCTGGGCGGCCTGCATCACGGCGGTGGATGCGACCTGGAAGGACACCACGTCCACGCCGCCGTTGAACAGTGCCATGGCCGCATCGCGCTCGCGCGGCGGGTCGAACCAGGTATCCAGCCAGACCACCTTGACCGTGGCCTTGGGATTGACCGAGCGCATGCCCAGCGTGAAGGCGTTGATGCCTTGCAGCACCTCGGGAATCGGAAAGCCGACCACGAAGCCGGCCACGCCCGTCTTGCTGGCACGGCCTGCGGCAATGCCCGACAGATAGCGGCCCTCGTAGTAGCGCGCATTCGAGGTGGCCACGTTGTCGGCGCGCTTGAAGCCCGTGACCGACTCGAACTTCACCTGCGGGAAGTCGCGCGCCACGCGCATCACGGACTCGGTGTAGCCGAAGCTGGTGGTGAAGATCAGCTGGTTGCCGCTGGCGGCCAGGTCGCGCAGCACGCGCTCGGCGTCGGGGCCCTCGGGCACGCTGTCCACGGCGCGGGTCTGCACGCGCGGGCCCAGGGCCGCCTGCAATG
>NZ_JTKZ01000855.1:0-6432 GCF_000799035.1 Delftia sp. ZNC0008 | reverse complement strand
CCGCGTCTGGTGGCCACGCCGCCCGCCCAGGCCCGGCTGCGGCACGGTGGACAGGCCCCAGCTGTGGCGCCCGCCCTTGGCCATGGCGGCCATGCCTGCCGGACAGTGGATGAGCACGCTGGAGTCGGCCGGCCCGGCCTCCAGCAGCGCCACCTGCGTCTGCGCATCCTCGCTGAGCCGCCCGGCCAGCACCGAGCCCGCCGAGCCGCCTCCGATCACGATGTAGTCCAGCATGCCTCCCCCTCCCCTGCGGTGTAGCCATCCACTGTTGCAGTCGCCTGCGCGGCGCCGCAAGCCGGGGCAAACCCGGTGGATGCTCCGAATCCCGCTACGATCGCTGGATCGCATTCACGTTCGCATTCACTTTGTTCGTTTGAGGAGACTGACAGTCATGGCAATTCAAACCGTAGGCATCATCGGCGCAGGCACCATGGGCAACGGCATCGCGCAGGCCTGCGCGGTATCGGGCATCGACGTGGTCATGGTGGACATCTCCGATGCCGCCGTCCAGAAGGGCGTGGCCACCGTCTCGGGCAGCCTGGACCGCCTGATCAAGAAGGAAAAGCTGACCGAGGCCGACAAGGCCGCCGCCCTGGCCCGCATCAAGACATCGACCGACTACGCGGCGCTCAAGGGCGCGCAACTGGTCATCGAGGCCGCCACCGAGAACTACGAGCTCAAGGTCAAGATCCTCAAGCAGCTGGACGCCCTGCTGGATGCCGACGTCATCGTCGCCACCAACACCTCGTCCATCTCCATCACCCAGCTGGCCGCCGTGACGGGCCGTGCCGACAAGTTCATCGGCATGCACTTCTTCAACCCCGTGCCCATGATGGCGCTGGTGGAGATCATCGTCGGCCTGCAGACCAGCGACGAGACGCACGCCACGGTCAAGGAACTGTCCGAGCGCCTGGGCAAGAGCCCCATCACCGTGAAGAATGCCCCCGGCTTCGTGGTCAACCGCATCCTGGTGCCCATGATCAACGAGGCCTTCTTCGTGCTGGCCGAAGGCCTGGCATCGGCCGAGGACATCGACGCCGGCATGAAGCTGGGCTGCAACCAGCCTATCGGCCCGCTGGCCCTGGCCGACATGATCGGCCTGGACGTGTGCCTGGCCGTGATGGAGGTCTACCTCAAGGAATTCGGCGACAGCAAGTACCGTCCCTGCCCCCTGCTCAAGGAAATGGTCGCCGCCGGCCGCCTGGGCCGCAAGACGGGCCGCGGCGTGTACAGCTACTGATACACGGCCTTTGCCTGCCGGCCCGCACGGGCCGGCCGTCTTCTGCGCGACTGCGCCCTCCAGCGGCCTGCTCTAAGGTCCATGCGCAGGAGACACGCATGGACATCAACACCCCCACCCCGCCGCCCGAAGGCTGCATCAGCTGCGAAGTGCGCGGCCATGTGCTGCTGATCGGCATCAACCGCCCCGCCAAGCGCAACGGCTGGACGCCCCCCATGTTCCAGCAGCTGGCCGAGGCCTATACCCGGCTGGACGACGACCCGCAATTGCGCGTGGGCGTGCTGCATGCGTTCGGCAGCCATTTCACGGCGGGGCTGGACCTGCCGGTGATGGCGGAGTACCTGCGCTCGGGCAGGAAGGCCATCCCGCAAGGCCTGGTGGAGCCGCACGACTACGGCCTGGTCGGCTACCGGCGCCGCGCCAAGCCCATGGTGGTGGCGGTCAAGGGCATTTGCTTCACGGTGGGCATCGAGCTGATGCTGGGCGCCGACATCGTGGTCGCGGCCGATGACTGCCGCTTTTCCCAGCTGGAGGTGCAGCGCTGCATCATGCCCACGGGCGGCGCCACGCTGCGCATGGCCGAACGTGCGGGCGTGGGCAATGCCATGCTGCACCTGCTGACGGCCGACGAATTCGACAGCGCCGAGGCCTATCGCCTGAACTTCGTGCAGAAGGTGGTGCCGGCCGGCCAGGAGCTGGCCGAGGCGCTGCGCATTGCCGAGCGGATTGCAGCCCAGGCCCCGCAGGCCGTGGTGGCCACGCGGCTCAATGTGCTCAAGGCCATCGAGCTGGGCCAGGCCGCCGCCGTGGCCGACTTCATTCCCGTGCAGCAGCGCCTGGCCAGCAGCGAGGATGCGGCCGAGGGCGTGCGCTCCTTCATCGAAAAACGCCCCGCGCGCTTCACGGGCCGATAGGCCCCCTCGGTCCCTCGACCCCTGCGGATCTTCACCTTCCGATCCGAAGGGGTTTTTCAAATTAAGTTGTGCACAATTTAATTGACAGCAATAATTCAACCCATGCCCAGCAGCCACCCCCTTCCTCTCGACAGCTCCGAGCTTCTGCGCCTGGACAACCAGGTCTGCTTCGCGCTGTACTCGGCATCGCTGGCCATGACCAAGCTGTACAAGCCCCTGCTCGATGGCATCGGCCTGACCTATCCGCAGTACCTGGTGATGCTGGTGCTGTGGGAGCGCGACGGCCTGACCGTGTCCGAGATCGGCGAACAGCTGTATCTGGATTCGGGCACGCTGACCCCGTTGCTCAAGCGCCTGGAAGGCGCGGGCCTGCTGGAGCGGGTGCGCGATGCGCAGGACGAGAGGCGCGTGCGCATCACGCTCACCTCGCAAGGCCGGGCGCTGCGCGATGCGGCTGAAAAGATTCCCGCCTGCGTGCTGCAGAGCACGCAGTGCACGCTGCCCGAGTTGCAGGCGCTGACGCAGCAACTGGGCGCACTGCGCCAGCGGCTGGTGCCGCGCCGCAGCGATTGACGACCACCCGCAGACGATTTCCTCCACCCGTCCGCACGCCGGACAACTTTGCAAAAGGAAGACACCATGGCCCAGCTCGAAAAAGTCCTGTACACCGCACGTGCCCACACCACCGGCGGCCGCGACGGCGCCTCGCGCACCGATGACGGACGCCTGGATGTGACCCTGTCCTCGCCGGGCACCAGCGGCACGGGCACCAACCCCGAGCAACTGTTCGCCGCCGGCTACTCGGCCTGCTTCATCGGCGCCATCAAGGCCGTGGCCGGCAAGCAGAAGATCAGCCTGCCCCAGGACCTGGCCATCGACGCCGAAGTGGACCTGGGCACCATCCCCAACGCCTACGGCATCGCCGCGCGCCTGAAGGTCAGCCTGCCCGGCATGGACAGGGCCGCCGCCCAGGCCCTGGTGGACGCGGCCCACCAGGTCTGCCCCTACTCCAACGCCACGCGCGGCAACATCGACGTGCAGATCACCCTGGCCTGATCAGGCCCAGTCCGGCCTCTGCAGCCAGTGCAGCCTGCGGCCCAGGAGGTCGTAGCGGGCGTGGCAGGTCAACGGCCCGTGCAGCACATCGGCTGCATAGCTGACCAGCGCGATCTCGCCCACGGCGGCCTGCCAGTGCTCCTGCATTGGCAGGCCGCTCATCCATTGCAGCACCTGGTCACGGGGCCAGGCAGCGCTCCAGGCGCCCAGCGTCACATGGGGCACGTAGGGGCGCATCGCCTCGGTCAGCACCAGCCCTGGCCCTGTCTGCGCGAGTACGCCATGCAGTCCGTGCAGCGTGCAGCCGTCCGGCCTGCCGTCGCGCACCTGAAGGTAGGGCGCCAGCTCGAAACTTCCCCAGCCACCGAACTCCAGCTGCAGCGGCGCGGCCGGCAGGTGCTGCAGCGCGAGCAGGTCGCGCGACAGTTGCGCCGCGCCGTAGGCCTGCGGCAGTTGCGCACCGCCATCCAGAAAGCCCGCGGTGGCCAGGGTCACGTGCAGTTGCCGCTGGCAGTGCGGGACCAGCGCCGCGCCCAGCCAGCGGCGTGCCTGCGCACAGGCGGCTTGCACTGCGTCGCGCACAGGCGGGGCCAGCGCCTGCATCGTCACCACCCAGACCGCATAGCGGCCACGGCCGAGGTGCCAGGCGCTCCAGTCGTCGGATGGCCCGGCCGCACTGGCGATGGCATGGGATTGCAGGAAGTGGGGCAGCAGCGGCACGGCGGGCGGATCGGCGTTGTCGGGCGGACGCAAAGCTTAAGCCAGCCCGGCGACAATCGCCCCATGTCTGCCACACCATACGATCCTGATCTGAGTGCCGTCCCCGATGCCGGTTCGCACGCCTATGCCCGGCTCACGCCCGACGCCGTGCTCGACGCACTGGCCTCGGTCGGCCTGTGGGGCGATGGCCGGCTCACGGCCCTGGCCTCCTACGAAAACCGCGTCTACCAGGCCGTGCTGGAGGACGGCGAACGCGTGGTGCTGAAGTTCTACCGCCCGGGCCGCTGGAGCCGCGATCAGATCCTGGAGGAGCACGCCTTCAGCGCCGAGCTGACGGCCGCCGAAGTGCCTGCCGTGCCCCCGCTGGTGCTGGAAGGTGCCACGCTGCACAGCTATGCGGGCTTTGATTTCTCGGTCAGCCCGTGGCGCGGTGGCCGCCCGCCCGAGCTGGACGATTTCGAGGTGCTGGAGTGGACCGGGCGCTTCCTGGCCCGCATCCACACCGTGGGCGAAGCCCGCCCGTTTGTGCACCGGCCCGCGCTGGACCTGGCCACCTTCGGCCACGACTCCATGCAATGGCTGCTGGACCGGAAAATGATTCCGCTGGAGGTGGAATCCACCTGGAAAGCCGCCTGCCAGCGCGCCCTTGAGCTGATGGCACCCGCTGCCGACGGCCTGAGCGCAGCCGGCCACTTCGGCCTGCACAGCGCGCGCACGCTGCGCCTGCACGGCGACTGCCATCCCGGCAACGTGCTGTGGACGCCGCTGGACGACGAAGGCCATGGCGGCCCGCATTTCGTGGACCTGGACGATGCGCGCACGGGCCCGGCCGTGCAGGACCTGTGGATGCTGCTGTCGGGCGACCGCAGCCAGCGCACGCGCCAGCTGGGGGCCCTGCTGGATGGCTATGAGCAGTTCCGCCCCTTCGACCGCCGCGAGCTGGCCCTGATCGAGCCGCTGCGCACGCTGCGCCTCATCCACTACAGCGCCTGGCTGGCGCGACGCCAGGACGACCCGATCTTTGCCATCAACTTCCCCTGGTTCGGCACGCCCGACTACTGGCGCGGACAGGTGGACATGCTCAACGAGCAGATCGAGGCGATGCAGGAAGAGCCTCTATACGCCTGAGGCCACCGGGCCGCCTGCCTGCCGAAGACAGAGATCTTTACAAATTGTCCACACCCCCTGCGCCCTATCCAGGGCTGCGGGTTCCGGGGTATTCTCGGCCCGAAATCCCACCGGCCATGCCCTACTCCGCCTTCCCCCCTACGCTGCCCAACCCGCTACAGCCCTTGCCTGCCGGGCAGAAGGTGCTTGTGGTGGACGACGTCCCGGACAACGCCGCCATCATCTGCCAGGTGATCAAGGATCTGTGCAGCGTGCTCATGGCCCACACGGGCGAGGACGCGCTGACCCTGGCCCGCCAGTACCTGCCCGACCTCATCCTGCTGGACATCCGCATGCCCGAGATGGACGGCTTCGAGGTCTGCCGGCGCCTGAAGGCGGACCTGGAAACCGCCCACATCCCCGTCATCTTTCTCACGGCGCTGACCGAGCCCCATTGCGAGGAACTGGGACTGAACCTGGGCGCGGTGGATTTCGTGACCAAGCCCTTTCGCCCGCCCGTGCTCAAGGCGCGTGTGCGCACGCATCTGGAGATTGCACAGCAGCGCAAGATGCTGCAGCTGCTCTCGCACAGCGACGGGCTGACGGGCACGGCCAACCGGCGCTTTTTCGGCGCCCAGCTGGAGCGCGAGTTCATGCGCCTGCAGCGGCTGGGCGAGCCGCTGTCGCTGGTGATGATCGATGTGGACCACTTCAAGGCCTACAACGACCACTACGGCCATCTGGTCGGCGATGAATGCCTGAGCCAGCTGTCCCAGGCCATACAGGGCGCGCTGCACCGGCCTGGCGACCTGCTGGCGCGCTATGGCGGCGAGGAATTCGTCTGCCTGCTGCCCCATACGGCGCTGGACGGCGCGGTGCTGGTTGCGCAGGGCATCGTCGATGCGCTCAGGGCGCTGGACCTGCCTCACGCCGCCTCGCCCCTGGGCCATGCGCTGACCGTCAGCCTGGGTGTGGCCAGCATGGCGCCTTCGCCCGACAACAGCGCCGACCAATTGCTGGCCGATGCCGACCGGCGCCTGTACCTCGCCAAGAACGCGGGCCGGGACCGTATCGTCTGGGCGGGGTGAACCGAAGTACCCCCTGAGCGGCTGCGCTAGGCTGGGCCAGGCGCACCTTCCAGGGCGACGCATACGCTTAAGCGTTAGCAACGCCCGTCGACGCGGCAGGCCGGTACGACCTGACCGCTGGCGTCGCGCCATTGCAGCTGGCCGGCGGGGGTCTGGGAGGGCGCTGCAGGTGCGGGCTCCTGCGGTGTTTGGGTGGCGGAGCGCTGCGGGTCGTGCAGCAAGGTGGACGAGCCCACGCCCATACCCACCCGCGCGCCGCCCACGCCCGTGGAGGCGCCCACGCCGGCGCTGCCCAGGACCTGGCCAC
>NZ_JTKZ01000932.1:0-4345 GCF_000799035.1 Delftia sp. ZNC0008 | reverse complement strand
CTGCACCTTCTGGCCCACCTTCAGCGCGTTGCCTGCCTCCCAGCGCAGGCGCCCGCCGGCCCACATGCGGCGCGGCAGCGGCACGGGCGGCAGAAAGCCGCCACGGCGCGGGTGGCCGTCGGGGCCGAGCTCGCTTTGGCGTGCATGGGGCAGGAAGTACATCCAGTGCCACAGCGGCGGCAGCGCCGTGCCGTCGGCGGGCTCAGGGTCTTCCCGGTCCAGCGTGGCCGACAGCGCGGCCACGGGCGCGGCCGTGATGCTGTCTGCCAGGGTTTCGCTGCGGCCCTGCCAGGACTGAAGGTGCGCCAGCGCGGCGGCGTCGAGGGTGTCGGTAGCTTGCTTGTCTGTCATGGCCGCCATGGTCGGTGCAAGCGCGGCGGCCCGCAATCCGCGTTTTCTTAAGCAAGCCTTTGGCCGCGCTGAAGGCTGGGCCGGCGCGGCCTGCCCGCCCCTGCTTTCATTCCCGCGAAGTCCGCCCTTGTGATTGGCGAATGGCGCGGTGCGGCGTTTGCCGGCATCCTTGGTCCCGACTTCTTTCCAACGAACACTGAACGGGGACGACAGGCCATGGCGCAGAAAATGATGCAGGACAAGGTAGTGGTGGTGACGGGTGCCGGCGGCGGCATCGGGCGCGACATGGCGCTGGCCATGGCGGCCGAGGGCGCCAAGGTGGTGGTCAACGACATAGGCACCTCCACCACGGGCGAGGGCACGGACGCCGGCCCGGCGCAGAAGGTGGTCGATGAGATCAAGGCCGCAGGCGGCCAGGCCGTGGCCAACACCGACAGCGTGGCCGAGGCCGCCAGCGCGGGCCGCATCGTGCAGTGCGCCGTGGACAGCTTCGGCCGCATCGACGGCGTGGTCAACAACGCCGGCATCCTGCGCGACCGGTTCTTCCACAAGATGAGCCTGGACGAGTGGGACGCCGTCATCAAGGTCCACCTGTACGGCAGCTACTACATGAGCCGCGCGGCCGCCAACCATTTCAAGGAGCAGGAAAGCGGCGCCTTCGTGCACATGACCTCGACCTCGGGCCTGATCGGCAACCTGGGCCAGGCCAACTACAGCGCCGCCAAGCTGGGGCTGACGGCCCTGTCCAAGTCCATTGCGCTGGACATGCAGAAGTTCAACGTGCGCTCCAACTGCATCGCGCCGTTCGCCTGGAGCCGCATGATCGGCTCCATCCCCACCGACACGCCCGAGCAGCAGGCGCGCGTGGCCAAGATCCAGCAGATGACGCCCAACAAGATCGCCCCGCTGGCCGTCTACCTGCTGTCCGACGCGGCCCGCGACGTGAACGCCCAGGTCTTCGCCGTGCGCAACAACGAGATCTTCGTCATGAGCCAGCCGCGCCCGCTGCGCTCGGTGCACCGCAGCGAGGGCTGGTCGCCCCAGTTCATTGCCGAGCACGGCATGCCGGCGCTCAAGGCATCGTTCGTGCCGCTGGACCGGTCCGCCGACGTGTTCAGCTGGGATCCTGTTTGAACGACACCCCCTGAGGCGCTATGCGCCTTCCCCCTCTCTACTCGCTTCGCGAGGGAGGGGGACGACACCCTCGGTGCGGGGCGGCCCTTCCTCGGTGTCCCTGAGTCGGGCCGCGCCAGTTGCGAGGGTTGAAGCGCGCCAGCGCAATCAAACACTGAGAGGAACCGTGATGGCCATCAGCTATCAGCACCTGAAACAGCGCCCCTTCGAGCCCGTGCGCCAGCACTATGGCGAGCGCGACACCATGCTCTATGCATTGAGCCTGGGCCTGGGCAGCGATCCGCTGTGCGCCGACGCCCTGCCCTTTTTCTACGAAGGGGCGCCGGGCGGGCTGCGCGCCCTGCCCTCGCAGGCCGTGGTGCTGGGCTACCCGGGCTTCTGGGCGCGCGAGGCCGATACGGGCATCGACTGGGTGAAGCTGCTGCATGGCGAGCAGCGCATGCGGCTGCACCGCCCGCTGCCGGCCAGCGCCGACGTGGTGGGCCACAACCGCATCACGCACCTGACGGACAAGGGTGAGGGCAAGGGCGCCATCATGGTCACCGAGCGGCGCCTGGAGACCACCGGCGGCGAGCTGCTGGCCACCGTGCAGCAGGTCAGCTTTCTGCGCGGCGATGGCGGCTACAGCCTGCTGGACGGCGGCCAGCCCAGCGACGCGCCCCTGGCGCCGCTGCGCCCCACGCCGGAGGACCGCGCGCCCGACTTCACCGACACCCAGGCCATACGCCCCGAGGCCGCGCTGCTGTACCGCCTGATGGGCGACTACAACCCGCTGCATGCCGACCCGGCCGTGGCGCGCAAGGCCGGCTTCGAGCGGCCCATCCTGCATGGCCTGGCCAGCTACGGCCTGGTGGCCCATGCCGTGCTGCGCCAATGCGGCGACCGCAATCCCGCGCGCCTGAAGGCACTGGATGTGCGCTTCACCGCGCCCGTCTATCCCGGGGAGACCCTGGTCACCGAGATCTGGCGCACGCCCGACCAGCCCTGCCAGCTGCAACTGCGCGCCCGCGTGCTGGAACGCGACAAGATCGTGCTCAGCCACGGCTACGCCGAACTCGCCTGATGCACGGCGGCCTCGCAAGAGGCCGCTCCTTCCCCTGCCCTGGAGTTCCCATGAACACCTCCCCCGTATTGACCTCCGTCCAGGACGGCATAGGCACGATCACGCTGAACCGGCCCGAGGCCCGCAACGCGCTCAACCAGGCCATGCGCCCGGCCCTGGCCGCCGCCGTGGCGCAGATGCGCGATGACGCGCAGGTGCACACCGTCATCCTCACGGGCGCGGGCGGCGCCTTCTGCTCGGGCGGCGACATCAGCCAGATGATGGATGCCAGCCAGGCCGGCCTGCCCTGGCGCCAGCGCATGCGCAGCCTGCACCAGTGGTTTCCCGAGCTGGTCAACCTCGAAAAACCCGTGATCGCCGCCGTGGACGGCCCGGCCTTCGGCGCGGGCCTGAGCCTGGCGCTGGCCGCCGACTTCGTGCTGTGCACGCGGCGCGCGAAGTTCTGCGCCGTGTTCGGCCGCATCGGCCTGGTGCCCGACCTGGGCGCCATGCACATGCTGCCGCGCATCGTGGGCCTGCAAAAGGCCAAGGAGCTGGTCTTCACCGCGCGCACCGTGCAGGCCGAGGAAGCCAGGTCGCTGGGCATGGTCTACGAGATCGTGGAAGACGGCGAGGCCCTGCAGGCCGCCGCCGTGGCACTGGCGCGGCGCTTCGGCGAGGCATCCACAGCCGCCATCGGCATGGCCAAGACGGCCATGAACCAGGCCTTCGAGCTGGACGCACGCGCCATGGCCGAGCTGGAAGCCTATGCCCAGACGATGTGCCGTGGCTCCGACTACCACCAGGAGGCGGTGCAGCGCTTCAAGGACAAGCAGCCCACGCGCTTCGACTGGGACCGCGCGCCATGAGCGTGCTGTCGCCGGACGCCCTGCAAGAAAGGCTGCAGGCCCTGATCCGCCCCGGCGACACCCTGTGGTGGGGCCAGGCCACGGCCGAGCCTCTGACGCTCACGCGCGCCGTGGTCGCGCAGCGCCATGCACTGGCCCGGCACGGTGGCCAGGGCCGGCTGCGCGTCTTCGTGGGCATGGGCGCATCGGACACCCTGCAACCGGCGCATGCCGACGCCATCGACTTCTTCGGCTACGCGGCCGGCGGCCCCCACCGCGCGCTGGCGCAGGCCGGAGTGCTGGACATCCTGCCCAGCCACTACTCCCACCTGCCCGGCCTGATCGACGAGGGCCTGCTGCCTGCCGACGTGGTGCTGCTCCAGGTCTCGCCACCCGATGCACAAGGCCGCTACAGCCTGGGCCTGGTCCATGAATACCTGCCGGCCGCCATACGCAAGGCGCGCGTGCTGATCGGCGAGGTCAACCCCGCCATTCCGTGGACGCACGGCAGCCTGCACCTGCAGGCCGGCGACTTCGCCCTGCTGGTCGATGCCGAACACCCTCCGCTGGGCCAGGCGCGCAGCGCGCCCGGCCCTGCCGAGCAGGCCATTGCCGGCCATGTGGCCGCCCTCATCGAAGACGGCGCCACGCTGCAGGTGGGCGTGGGCAACCTGCCCGAGGCCGTGCTCGCCGCCCTGCACGGCCACCGCGACCTGGGCCTGCACAGCGGCGCCGTGGGCGACGGCATTGCAGCCCTGGCCGAAGCCGGCGTGCTGACCCACGCGCGCAAGAGCCAGGACCGCGGCGTGGGCATCGGCGGCATCCTCATGGGCGGCGAATCGCTCAGGCGCTGGGCCCACCGCAACCCCGCCCTGCAACTGCGCGAGACGCGCTACACGCACGACCCCGAGGTGCTGGCCGCCAGCCACCGGCTGGCTGCCATCAATTCGGCGGTGGAGGTGGACCTCAC
>NZ_JTKZ01000801.1:0-479 GCF_000799035.1 Delftia sp. ZNC0008 | reverse complement strand
CGCACGATAAGCGTCCACCTTCGCAGTCTCAGCTCCCACCTGGGTCTTGTAGATGTCAACCAGTGCCGTCTGTGCGTTGACCGTGGCCACGAAGGCCTTGACCTCTTCGCCGCCGGCCTGGATGCGGGCCTTCTCCAGTTCCACCAGCGTCTGGGCCGCGCCCACGCGGGCCTTGTAGATCTCGACCACCGCCATGCGCCCGTCGATCTCGGCGCGGTAGCGATCCACCAGGGACTTGTTGATGTCGGCCTTGGTCTGCTCGGCCGCCAGCATAGCCTTGTAGACCTCGACCTTGTTGAGCTCGGCCCGGATCACCGTGTCATAGGCGGCAGCATAGGCCTGGTAGCCGGCCAGCAGCGCCTTGTAGTGCTCAACCGCCGCGTTGAAGGCGGCCAGGGCATTGTCGGCAGTGATCTTGGCGGTCTCGAACGCCAGCATCTCCAGCTTGTAGGCGTCGTCCAGCAGCGTAGTCTCCAACT
>NZ_JTKZ01000827.1:0-1233 GCF_000799035.1 Delftia sp. ZNC0008 | reverse complement strand
TGCTCCAGCGAAGGCAGCTCGCCCGCCAGATCGCGGCGCAGCAGGCGGCGGATGCGCTCGCCCAGGCGCGTGCGGTCGCGGTAGCGGATGACCAGGCCCATGGCCGCCTGGTCCAGGAATTCGGCCAGGCTCTCCGGGGTCTGCACCACGGGCAGCTCCAGCCAGCGCGCATCGAACTCCAGCCCCGTGAAGTCGCGGTCGCGCTGCAGCGGCGCCAGGAACAGGCGCTGCGCCTCCGTGCCATACGGCATGCTGGCTCCGGACGGCGCGCACACGCCCGTCAGCTCTATCCTGCGCGACACCAGCCACGACATGACGCCATAGCCCAGAAAGCAGAAGGACCGCTCGGCATAGGCCAGCGGCGCATCGCGCTCGCGCAGCGACACCATGGCGATGCGGGCCACGCCGTCCACGACCTGCAGCCGGGGCGCGAAGTCGCGCAGCACCAGGCGGTAGAAACGCAGCCCGGCCTGCAATGCCTCGCCCAGCGTGCGGCAAGGCAGCATGGTGCGGCAGGCCTGGGCAAAACTGCCCACGGGCAGCGGATGGCGGCACAGGCCCCACAGCTCGTCGCGGCAGACGCGGCGCAGCACGCGGATCAGCGCCGCGTACTGCGCCTGGGTCACGCGCGACAGCGGCGCATCCAGCAGAGCAGGCGCAATGCCGGCGCGGCGCAGGATGGCTGGCACATCCATGCCATTGCGCTGCACGCCCTGCACGATCTGCAGGACCTGGGCAATGGCAATGGTGTGGGCCGTGGTCTGTGGCATGGGTTGGATGAGGACGCCGCTGCTCATGGCGCCAAGGGGCGTGAGCGAAAAAGCATGGAGGGACTGTGCCACGGCCCCGCACTAGTGTGAACAGGCCCTAGCGCTGCACCAGCGCCAGCCGCACCGCCATGCCCAGGAACACCAGCCCGGCCACGCGGTTGAGCCAGTTCTGCGCACGCACGGATCGCTGCAGCAGCACGCCGAACCAGCCCGAGCAGCATGCGATGGCACCGAACACCAGCAGCGCCGCCAGCATGAACACGCAGCCCAGCACCATCACCTGCGTGGCCACGCCGCCGCGCGCGGGGTCCGCGAACTGCGGTAGAAAGGCCAGGAAGAAGATCAGCACCTTGGGGTTGGTGAGGTTCATCACCACGCCACGCCCCACCCAGCGCAGCGCCCGTGCGGGGGTCAGCGGGTCGGCTGCGCCGGCCTGCGGCATCTCGCCCGGCCGGGCCACGGC
>NZ_JTKZ01000231.1:0-4177 GCF_000799035.1 Delftia sp. ZNC0008 | reverse complement strand
CCGCGTCGCGCAGCAGGGCATGCGGCAGCAGGACCGGCAGGACCGCGACCGTTCCATGGCCGATGCCGCGCGCATGCGCCAGCAGCAGCAACAGCAGATGGAGATGCAGACCGCCCGCCTGCGTGGCGAGGAGCAGTCGCGGCAGCAACAGCAACAGCAACAGCAACAACGGCAGCAACAACAGGCCCAGCGCCAGGCACAGATGCAGGCCAGGGACCAGGCCCGCGAACAGGCGCAGATGCAGGCCCGCCAGCAGCAGTTGCAGCAACAACAGCAACAGCAACAAGCCCGTGCGCAGGAACAGATGCAGGCCAGAATGCAGGCCCAACAACAGGCGCAGCAGCAAGCGCAACGACAGGCCCAGATGCAGGAGCGTCAGGCGCAGCAGCAACGCATGCA
The DNA here is from genome assembly GCF_000799035.1 of Delftia sp. ZNC0008. Classification (NCBI taxonomy): domain Bacteria; kingdom Pseudomonadati; phylum Pseudomonadota; class Betaproteobacteria; order Burkholderiales; family Comamonadaceae; genus Delftia; species Delftia sp. ZNC0008. The sequence continues at coordinate 3,778 of NZ_JTKZ01000231.1, read as the reverse complement.
GCTCCAGCAGGCACAGCAGGCCCAGGCGCGCGCCCAGCAGCAGCAGGCCCGCGCGCAGCAGGAGCAGCGCCAACAGCAGCAGCGCATGGCCAACGCATCCCGCCCGCAGGAACGGCGCGGCGGACGTGACGAACGCCGGGACCGCTGAACGGCCCGGCAGAGGTTTGGCTTGGCGCACGCTTGGCGGACAATGGGGCGATCGATAACGGCCCCATGCCGGCGCCAAGCCCGCCGCTTCATCCATGCAGATACCGACGACGAATCCCCGCTCCCGCCGACTGTTCGTGCAATCCCTGTGCGCCTCGGGCGCGGGCCTGATCCTTCCCTCCTGGGCCGCCAAGGCCGCAGCGCCCTCCAGCGAATCCCCCTGGCCCCATGACAGCCGCGTGCCCGGCGGCGTGGCCCGTCTGTCGCTGGGGCCCGCATCCCAGCGACCCCAGGTACTGGCCGGCGACGTGCCCGTGCTGGTGGTGGGCGACATGATCGAATGGACGGCCGTGGTCGGCATTGCGCTGTCGGCCGCACCTGGCACCCACAGCGTGACCGTGAAGGGCGAAGGCGCAGCGCGCTCCCTGGCCTACGAGGTGCGTGACAAGAAGTACACCGAGCAGCGCCTGAAGGTCTCGCCCAAGACCGTGGACCTGTCGCCCGAGGACGATGCGCGCTACCAGCGTGAGCGCGCCCACCAGCAGACCATCATGGCGCTGTTCACCGAGCCGCCCGCACGCCCCGGCGACCTGCGCATGCGCCAGCCCGTGCCGGGCCGGCGCAGCAGCAGCTTCGGCCTGCGCCGCGTGTTCAACGGCCAGCCGCGCAATCCGCACAGCGGCATGGACATCGCGGCAGCTACGGGCACCAACGTCGTCGCGCCGCTGCCGGGCAAGGTGGTGGATGTGGGCGACTATTTCTTCAACGGCGGCACCGTGTGGCTGGACCACGGCGGTGGCCTGCTGAGCATGTACTGCCACCTGAGCAGCGTGCAGTGCAAGCTGGGCGATCAGCTGGACACGGGAGAGGCCTTCTGCAAGGTCGGCGCCACGGGCCGCGTCACCGGCCCGCACCTGCACTGGGGCGTGATGCTCAACCGCAGCATGGTGGACCCGGCGCTGTTCCTGGCGGCGTGAACGGGGCTGTGGCGCCCGCCGGCGTCAGTGGTCGGCCGAGGGAATCGTGTTCTGCGGCGCCACCGGCGTGGGCACGGCGATGGAGTCGCGGTCCTGCGCCAGGTAGCGCGAGACCAGCTCGAAGAAGCTGTCGTAGAAGCCGCTCTTGGCAATCGTCTCGCTGCCCACCTTGACCATGGAGTCGCTGCCCGAGGAGAACGGCAGCGACACGGACCCCAGCGCACCCACGCCCAGGCTGGCCGAGTTGGCGCTCTTCTTCAGGGTATAGCGGTCCTGCAGCGCCGTGACAAAGCCGATGCTGACCTGGCCGTCGGCGGTCTCCGGCACGCAGACCACGCGGATGTTCATCTGCAGGTTCAGCTCCGGGTCGGGCTGGAAGCTCTTGCTGCCTTCTATGAGTTCGGCCGTGCGCGCCATGGCGATGTAGCCCTGGCTCAGCAGCGCGCGGCGCGCCGCCTCGCAGGTCTGGGCCGGCGAGGCATCGAACATGCGCGAGAAGGTCTCGGTGGAGCCGAAGCTCTCCTGCACCGGCACATGCTGGGGAATCGTCGAGCCGCAGCCCGCCAGCACCATGATGACGGCCAAAGCCCCTGCGCAGCGCATGCCACGCACCCTGTTTGCTGCACTCCAACGTCGATACACGAACCTGCTCCTTGCTCCGGTGCCGCAGCCTGCGGATGGCGTGGCGGCTGGCCGCCTATTCTCACCCGAGCGCAATGCAATGGCCGGCAACTTTGCAGCAATCGGTTTTTCCGTCTGCATCAAATAGATGCAAACGAATGTGAATAGCGCCCCGTTCTGACAAGCGCCGCCGCGCATCTGCGTTATGGTGCCCCGGTTCGGCCAGGGCCGGTGCGGCTCATGCCGCACCCGGGCTGCCCAAGCCTGCCGCCGCTGCGCCTGTACCCGTACCCATCAACCAAGGAACTCAACATGAAGCCAAGCTGGACCTGGTGCCTGCCCGTGATCGTCACCATGGGGCTCGGCGCCTGCAGCCATATCGACAAGGGCGGCAACGCCGAAGACGGCGCCAAGCCCCAGGTGTCGGCTCCTGCCGGCCCGCCCGGTGACGCCCAATCGCTGACCGCCTACCACTGGAGTCTTCGCCAGGCCTTCACGCCCCAGGGCACCGAGGACCAGAGCTGGTTCCTGACGGCCGCCTCGCGCAAGCGGCCCCTGCAACTGGAGTTCGCCGACCAGCGCCTGGCCGTCAAGAACCTGTGCAACGTGGTGACCACGGGCTACCGCACCGAAGGCAACCGCATCGCCACCCAGCGCGCCGCCAGCACGCTGATGGCCTGCGATGACGACCAGCTGATGGCGCTGGAGCAAAAGGTGGCCCGCATCCTGCCCACGGCCAAGCAATGGTCCGTGCAACTGGGCGAAGGCAAGCAGCCTGCGCGCCTGACGCTCACCTTCATCGACGGCACGCGCTGGCAGCTCGAAGGCTCGCCCACGGCCCAGACCCAGTACGGCAGCGCAGGCGAACGCATCTTCCTGGAAGTGGCGCCCCAGCGCACGGCCTGCAACCACCCGCTGATCAAGGACTTCCAGTGCCTGCGCGTGCGCGAGATCCGCTACGGCGACAACGGCGTGAAGACCTCCACCGGCGAGTGGGAGAACTTCTACAGCGAGATCGAGGGCTACAAGCACGAGCCCGGCATCCGCAACGTGCTGCGCATCCAGCGCTACAAGCGCCAGAACGTGCCGGCCGACGCATCGGCATACGCCTATGTGCTGGACATGGTGGTCGAGAGCGAGCGCGTGGGCCGCTGAGCGCGCTGCAGCGTCTCGACAAGCCCCGATCAAGGCCTGCATTGCGCAGGCCTTTTTCTTTTTCCGGAAGGAGACGGCCTGCGCCAGCCCATGTCCGGGAATCTACTGGTTTGACACCCGTCAATCGGGACGACAACATGGTTGCCACGGTCGAGACCTCTCTCGTGCCCAACCTCAGCAATAACTGCTGACTCATATCGGCTATGAAAGCCCCTGACATGCGCCTACGGCGCCGTCGGGGGCTTTTTGCTTTTTGGAGCCTGCATGTCTTCTACGGCAAGTCTTCCTGACTCGCGCCCGCCGTCCACGGTATCCCAGGTATCCCCTAGGCCCCCGCTTGCGGTGGCCAGCATCCAGATGGAGCCTCGCGTGGGGCGCAAGGGCGAAAACCTTGCGCACTCGGTGGATCTGATCGAGCGCGCCGCCGCCCAGGGCGCCAACCTCGTGGTGTTGCCCGAGCTGGCCAACACCGGCTATGTCTTTGCCAGCCGCGCCGAGGCACTTGCGCTGGCGGAGTCCGTCCCGGACGGCTCCTGCACCCAGGTCTGGATGGATGTGGCGCGGCGCTGCAATGTGCACATCGTTGCCGGCATTGCCGAGCGCGCGGGCGACCGTCTCTACAACACCGCCGTGGTCCTGGGTCCCCATGGATACCTGGGCACCTACCGCAAGCTGCACCTGTGGGGAGACGAGAACGTGTTCTTCGAGCCCGGGGACCGGGGCCTGCCCGTGTTCGACACCGAATGGGGGCGCCTGGGCGTGCTGATCTGCTATGACGGCTGGTTTCCCGAAACCTATCGCCTGCTGGCCATGCAGGACGTGGACATCGTGGCCATGCCAACCAACTGGGTCCCCATGGGAGGCCAGCCCGCAGACCG
>NZ_JTKZ01000050.1:0-5871 GCF_000799035.1 Delftia sp. ZNC0008 | reverse complement strand
TCTGCGTGTTGCGGATGTTCTGCACCACTGTGGTCGAGCGCGTCACATAGGTGTTGTTGTTGTAGATCACGGCTGGCCGGCGCGAGGGCGGTGGCGGCGGCTCGTTGCGGTGCCAGCGGTAGCCGGGCTCGCCCCAGCGCATGCCCCAGGAGTTCCAGCCCCAGGGGCGACGGTCCACGGACTCGGCGAGGATCACGCCTGCGCCAAAGCCGATCAGCCCCGCCACCACGGGCGTGGCCGAACTGCCCACGTAGACGGGCTGCGGCGCCACGATAGGGCGGTAGCCGCCATACACCGGCAGCGGCTCGCCATACACCACACCCGGGTCGTACTGCGGCACATAGACGGTGTCGGGCTGGGCGGGAGTGATCTCGATGAACTGCGAGGGCGTATCGATCACCGGCACCGGCAGCATGGACGACAGGGGCTCGCCCATGTCCTGGGGCGCTGGCTGGGGATCGCGCGGCGGGGCGTCGGCCGCGGCCACGGCCACCTTGAGCCGGCTGGAGTCCTTGAGCGTACCGGCCTTGTAGGCGCGCTGGCGCATTACCTGGATGGCGTTCATCACGTCGGCCGGATCGTTGTAGTAGGCCCTGCCCAGGGCCGTGGTCCAGGGAATGTTGGAAGACAGCTGCGCCAGCACGTTGGGAAACTGGGCCAGGGACTTGACCGACGGGTCCCAGTCCTGGCCGTTGACGGCGTCCTGCAGTTCCTGGGGCTTGAGGCCCGGGTTCTGCCCCAGCCAGACCTCGGCGGCGCCGACCTGGTCCGGATAGGTGGAGGCGGCCAGCACCTGGGCCACGAGCTTGTCGGGGTACAGCGCAATGGGCGCCACCATCTGGTAGAGCGTCTCGGCCGACGGCGGCACATAGGCCACGGGCGTGGCGACGGGCTGGGCGCTTTCGGTGGCAGGCGGCAGCGGCGCGCTGGCGGCCTGCGGGGGCTTGTCCTGGGATTCGTTGCAGGCGCTCAGCGCCAGGGCGGCGGCCAGGCCCAGCACGCTCAGGCGCAGGGCGCCGGCGTGGGAAGCTGAGGGGGCCATGGTGCGTGCTCTGGGCACGGCGGATTGCAGCATTGCGTTCTCCTGGGCAGGAACGCCTTGCGCGCCGAAGCGGCAAGGCACATGTCATTTGAACGCCAAAGTGCACGCTGCGTTGACACCGGCGTGTCAGCCGATGCCCCCAGTCCGCGCAACTTCTGTGACGCGGTGTTTACCCAGGCTGAATCAGGCGGCGCTCAGGCCGCGCTCAGGCCGCGCTCAGGCCGCGATCAGGCGGGCCTGGTAGCTCTCGGCACCCTTGGACCAGGCCAGCAGGCGGTCGATGTTGGGGTGCTTGCCAGGGAAGGCGATGGCGTCCTGCGTGTGCTCGGCATACCACTCCAGGCCCAGTTCAGCGGCGGCGGGCGTGATGCTGCCGCCGTAGAGGGCGGCCAGCGCGTGGTACACGGCCAGGGAGCCGGTCTGGCCGGGCTTGTTCTCGATGGTGGCCACGACCTGGCCCTGGGCATCGGCCAGCTGCAGCGCGGCGAGGTGGGTGACGGTGGGCAGTTGCTGAAGGCGTGCGGAGAAGTTCATGCTGAAAGGCAAATCAAAGAAAGGAAGGCGGAGAAAGAACGATCGGCTCGGGGCGATCAGGCCTTGGCGGCAATCCACGCACACCAGAACAGGCTGGAGAAAAAGCGCTTGGCCTGAACGAAGCCGGCCTGGGCCAGCATCTGCTCCACTGCCTCTTCCGAGGCGGGTGGAACCGCGCCCTGCCGGATCTTGCCGAGTTTCGCATGGACGGCGGCCTCGTCCGCGCCTGCCATGCGCCAGCGCATGGCCCAGGCGTCCAGGAACAGCGGCTCGCTGTCGTAGCGATGGCGATTGCAGGCCAGGATGAAGGGCGCGCCCGGCGCCAGCCTGGCCGACAGGGCCTGCAGCAGCCTGAGCTTGTCCGCATCGTCAGGAATGTGGTGCAGCACGCCGATCAGCGTGGCCGCGTCGAACACCGTGCCGGCGGGCAGGTCCTCCACCGCACAGGGTGCTGCACGCACCTGGGCCGACAGGCCGGCGGCTGCGATGCGGTCCATGGTCTGGTCCAGCATGGGGGGCGAAGGGTCGGCGGCCGTGAATGTCCACTGCGGCCTGAGCCGCGCCGTGGCCAGGATTTCCTGGCCCGTGCCACCGGCGCCGCCAATCAGCACGGACTTCGGCTCGGCATCCAGGCTGGCTGCCAGCAGGCAGGCCGCCAGCTCGTGGCAGGCGTCGTAGCCGGCCAGGGCGATGCGGCTTTGCGTCTCGTACTCGGCCGCGCGGGAGGTGTCGAACTTGGCGGCGGAAGCCGCCTGTGGCAAGGCTTGGTTCATGGCCTGGAATTGTGCTGAGGCCATGGTCACTGCAAAAGCGCCGATGTGCGATGGCCCACCCCTGCAAAGCAGGATGGTGGGCCATCTTCGGGGGAGCGGTGCAGGTGCCCGCCAGCGGGCCGTGCGCCTACTTGCCCCAGGAGTCCTTGAGACCCGTTGCGCGGTTGAACACGGGCTTGCCCGGTGCGTGGTCCTTGCGGTCGGCCACGAAGTAGCCGAAGCGCTCGAACTGGAACTTGTCGTCAGGCTGTGCCTGGGCCAGCGACGGCTCCACGTAGGCCGTCACGACCTTGAGGCTGTCCGGGTTGAGCAGGGCCAGGAAGTCCTTGCCGCCCGCATCGGGCTGCGGGTCGGTGAACAGGCGGTCGTACAGGCGCACTTCGGCCTGCACGCCGTCGGCCGCGCCCACCCAGGTGATGGCGGCCTTGACCTTGACGCTGTCGGCGCCCGGCGTGCCGCTCTTGGTGTCGGGCACCACGGTGGCCAGCACCTTGGTGACGTTGCCCTCGGCATCCTTCTCGCAGCCCGTGCACTCGATCACGTAGCCGCCCTTCAGGCGCACCTTGTTGCCGGGGAAAAGGCGCTTGTAGCCCTTGGGCGGCACTTCGGCGAAGTCCTCGCGCTCGATCCACACCTCGCGGCCCAGCGTGAAGCGGCGCACCGGCACCTGCTGGCCTTCGGCGGCGTGGGGCAGGGCAGGCAGCTCGCAGGCTTCCAGGTGCTCGGCGCTGCCGAAGACCTCGGCCCAGTTGGTCAGCTCCAGCTTCAGCGGGTCCAGGGCCACCATGCCGCGATGGGCCTGGTTCTCCAGGTCTTCGCGCAGGCAGCCTTCCAGCGTGGAGTAGTCGATCCAGGCGTAGTCCTTGGTCACGCCGATGCGCTCGCAGAAGGCCTGGATGCTCTGCGGCGTGTAGCCACGGCGGCGCAGGCCGACGATGGTGGGCATGCGCGGATCGTCCCAGCCGCTGACGATGCCGTTGTCCACCAGGTGCTTGAGCTTGCGCTTGCTGGTGATCACATAGGTCAGGTGCAGGCGCGAGAACTCGTACTGGCGCGGCTGCGGGGCAGCGATCAGGCCGCCTGCGCGCAGGTGGTCCAGCAGCCAGTCGTAGAACGGGCGCTGGTCCTCGAACTCCAGCGTGCAGATGCTGTGGGTGATGTGCTCCAGCGCGTCCTCGATGGGATGGGCGAAGGTGTACATCGGGTAGATGCACCACTGGTTGCCGGTGTTGTGGTGCTCGGCATGGCGCACGCGGTAGATGGCGGGATCGCGCAGATTGATGTTGGGCGATGCCATGTCGATCTTTGCGCGCAGCACGGCAGCGCCATCGGGCAGCTTGCCGTCGCGCATTTCGCGAAAGCGCGCCAGGTTCTCGGCCACCGTGCGGCTGCGGAACGGGCTGTCCACGCCGGGGCGCGAGAAATCGCCGCGGTTGGCCTTCATGTCGTCGGCGCTTTGCTCGTCCACATAGGCCAGGCCCTGCTCGATCAGGTACTCGGCCGCGCGGTACATGAAGTCGAAGTAGTTGCTGGCGAAGTACAGGTTCTCGTGACCGTCGGCTTCCTTCCAGCCGAAGCCCAGCCAATGGACGGCATCGATGATGCTGTCCACGTACTCCTGGTCTTCCTTCTCGGGATTGGTGTCGTCGAAGCGCAGGTGGCAGGCGCCTTGGTAGTCGCGCGCCAGGCCGAAGTTCAGGCAGATGGCCTTGGCGTGGCCCACGTGCAGGTAGCCGTTGGGCTCGGGCGGGAAGCGTGTGCGGATCTTCGCCACGTCCACCTGGCCCTGGTTGTGGTGGTCGCCATCACCGGGGCTTCCACCCCAGCGGCGCTGGGCGTAGGTACCGTTGGCCAGGTCGGCCTCGATGATTTGGCGCAGAAAGTTACTCGGTTTGACCGGATCTTTGGAGATGGGGGAGGCGTCAGCAGAGCTCATCGCAGCATTGTAGGCGCGCGCCTGCCGACCCGCTCCGGACGGCTTTCGGACAGCCGCGCCGGGCAAGGGTTGAGGCATTTGGAAACAAACTTGTATAAAAGCCTGCCATCCGTAGACCCCTGTCGCGCGTTGAGAATGCAGGGCGTATGCCGTCCCCCTGTGCCAAAGTGCGGGAAGGCGGCAGCAGCGGCAATGCCTGCCACGCCTGTCCAACTTCGAGGAGAGACACCATGACAACGACAGCTTCCCCGTGGGTTGCAAAAGCAGCAGCAGCCGGCCTGGCCCTGGCCGCCCTCATGGCTTCGGGCGCCGCCCAGGCCCGGGGCGATGTGCAGTGGTCCATCAGCCTGAATTCGCCGGGCATGTATGGCCCGCCCGTCTATGTCGCGCCTGCCCCCGTCTATGTGGCACCGCCCCAGCCCATTTACTACGCCCCCCCGCCGCCGGTCTACTACGCGCCGCGCGCCGTCTACCGTGCTCCGCCCGTCGTGGTCGTTCCCGGCTACGGATACGGCTATGGCGGCGGCTACCGGGGTGGATACCGTGGCGAGTACCGCCATGGCCATGGTCACGGGCATGGCCACTGGCGCCGTTGATCTGAGCTGAGCCGCGCTGAACCGACTCTTGCCGCCCCTTTGGGCGGCTTTTTCCGTGGTGCCTGCGCCAAGACCGGGCCGGGGATGGCCCGCATAATCCAGCCCGTTGGAAACCTGGAGTGTCCCCGCCGTGAAAACCGTCTATGTCCTCAATGGCCCGAACCTGAACCTGCTGGGCCTGCGTGAACCCGCCATCTATGGCTCCCAGACCCTGGCCGATGTGCGTGCGCTGTGCGAAGCCGCCTGTGCGCGCTACGGTCTGGCCCTGGAGTTCCGCCAGAGCAACCATGAAGGCGAGCTGGTGGACTGGATCCACGAGGCCGGCCGCGTGCACGCGGAAGGCCGCCTGGCCGGCCTGATCTTCAACGCCGCCGCCTACACCCACACCAGCGTGGCCCTGCTGGATGCCGTCAAGGGCACGGGCGTGCCGCTGGTGGAGCTGCACATCAGCAACGTGCATGCGCGCGAGAGCTTCCGCCACCACTCCTACCTGTCGGCGGCCGCGCGCGCCGTGATGTGCGGCTTTGGCGTGGCCGGCTACGGCCTGGCCATCGACGCCGTGGCCCAGTGGTGAACACGCCTGTCGCCATAGAGCGCCTGCGCGCCCGTGCTCGGCGCCTGACCACGCCGCTGTCTGCCGCGCGGCCCGACGACGGCCACATGGTCTGGCATGTCTGGGGCGAGGCGCGCGCGGGCGTGCTGCCGGTGGTCATGCTGCACGGCGGCAGCGGCAGCTGGACGCACTGGCTGCGCTGCATGGACGCTCTGCTGGCCCAGGGCCGCCAGCTGTGGATACCGGACCTGCCGGGCTTTGGCGATTCCGATGGGGTGCCAGGCGGCCAGGATGCCGACACCCTGGTCGAGCCGCTGCGCCAGGGCCTGCGGCAGCTGCTGGCCGATGGCGGAGCGCCCGCCGCCCCGCTGTGCGATCTGGTCGGCTTCTCTTTTGGCGGCATGACGGCCGGCATGCTGGCCGCTGCCGACACGCGG
>NZ_JTKZ01000376.1:0-308 GCF_000799035.1 Delftia sp. ZNC0008 | reverse complement strand
AAAGGAGATAGGGCCCATGCGGGTGCCCGTGATGTTGGGCTCCAGCTCAGTGCCGGTGTTGGTGGAAACCTCCCATCCTTCGATGCGAGAGCCGCGCTCTGAAGTGGTGACAATTGAAAGACTGGCATCGCCAACGGCCAGATCAACGAGCAGGAAATTGCCCAATACCGTGGTGAACACAGCGCGCAATCGTTGGCCGTCTGCGCTGGAGGACAGCGAGTCCCATTTGACGGTGTGGCCTCCGGGAATGGGCAACGTGGCGACCAACTCCCCAACTGCGCCGCCTGGCGGGCGGTACTGCTGGCCCC
>NZ_JTKZ01000355.1:0-8220 GCF_000799035.1 Delftia sp. ZNC0008 | reverse complement strand
CCGCGTCCATGAACCCGCGCGCCACGGCCGTGGTGCGCGCCAAGGTGTCGGGCGAGTTGCTGCGCCTGCATTTCAAGGAAGGCGACGAGGTCAAGGCCGGCCAGCTGCTGGCCGAGATCGATCCGCGCAGCTTCCAGGCCAGCTTCAACCAGATCCAGGGCACGCTGCAGCGCGACCAGGCGCTGCTCAAGAACGCCCAGCTGGACCTGCAGCGCTACAAGGAGCTGCAGGCCCAGGATTCCATTGCCGGGCAGCAGGTCGATACCCAGGCTGCGCTGGTGCGCCAGTACCAGGGCACGGTGGCCGCCGACCAGGCCCAGGCCGATGCGGCCAGGCTGCAACTGAGCTACACGCGCATCACGGCGCCCATTGCGGGCCGGCTGGGCCTGCGCCAGGCCGACCGGGGCAATGTGGTCAACCCTTCGGATGCCAACGGCATCGTCACCATCACGCAGGTCAAGCCCATCGATGCGGTGTTCTCCGTGCCCGAGGCGCATGTGGGCACGCTGGCGCGGCGCCTGGCCGAGGGCCGCGAGCTGCCCGTGGAGCTGTGGGACCGGGACCTGAAGCAGCAATTGGGGCGCGGCCGCCTGAATGCGGTGGACAACAGCATCGACATCGCCACCGGCACCATCAAGGCCAAGGCCGCCTTCGACAATGCCGAGGGCCGGCTGTTCGCCAACCAGTTCGTCAACGTCAGGCTGGAAGTGGACCGGCTGGAGCAGGCGCTGACCGTGCCGACCACGGCCGTGCAGAACAACTACGTCTATCTGGTCCAGGAGGATGGCACGGTGACGCAGCGGCGCATCGCCGTGGGCGTGACCGATGGCGACCGCGTCAGCGTCAAGGGCGAACTCAAGCCTGGCGAGCAGGTGGTGGTCGATGGCATTGACCGCCTGCGCGAAGGCGCCAAGGTCACGGTGATCGAGCCCGACAAGGTGCAGAAGGTGGACCAGGCCGTGCAGGACGCCTCCAGCCAGCCGCGCGGCATGCGCAATCTGCCGCCCGATGTGCGCGCCAAGCTGGCGACCATGAACCCCGACGAGCGCAAGGCCTACCTGCAGAAGCTGCGCGCCGAGCGCGGTGGGCAGCGCAATGGCGGCAATGGCGGTGGCAACAGTGGCGGCAGCAATGGCGCCGGCAGCGGCTCACCGACCGCCGAAGGTTCCGCGCCTGCATCCCAGGCACCTGCGCCGTCACCGGGCTCGCCCCAGCCATCGCCCGGCCCGGCGTCTGCCGCTCCGGCGGCTCCAGCGGCTCCCGCTCCTGCCGGGCGCTGAGCAGCGCCCGGCACCTGAAGACCGCAAGCCCTTCCAGGCGGCCCCATGAATCTTTCCCGCATCTTCATCCTGCGACCCGTCGCCACCTCGCTGCTGATGGTGGCGGTGCTGATCGCCGGCCTGCTGGCCTACCGGCTGCTGCCGATTTCGGCCCTGCCCGAGGTGGACTACCCCACCATCCAGGTCACCACGCTGTACCCGGGCGCCAGCCCCGACGTGATGACCTCCAACGTCACCGCGCCGCTGGAGCGCCAGCTCGGCCAGATGCCGGGGTTGTCGCAGATGTCGTCCACCAGTTCGGGCGGCGCCTCGGTGATCACGCTGCGCTTTGCGCTGGACATGGCCATGGACGTGGCCGAGCAGCAGGTGCAGGCCGCCATCAACGCGGGTGCCAACCTGCTGCCCAGCGACCTGCCCATGCCCCCGCTGTACAGCAAGGTCAATCCGGCGGATGCTCCCATCCTCACACTGGCCATCACCTCGCCCTCGCTGCCGGTGATCCGCGTCAATGACCTGGTGGAGAACCGCCTGGCGCCCAAGCTCTCGCAGGTCAACGGCGTGGGACTGGTGGCGATTGCCGGCGGGCGCCGGCCTGCCGTGCGCATCCAGGCCAACCCGACGGCGCTGGCCGGCCTGGGCATGACGCTGGACGATGTGCGCACCGCCATCGCCGCCGCCAACGTCAAGCAGGCCAAGGGCGGCTTCGACGGGCCGGCGCGCGCCTCCACCATCGATGCCAACGACCAGCTGCAGTCGGCGGCCGAGTACCGCAACCTCATCATCGCCTTCAAGAACGGCCTGCCCGTGCGCCTGTCCGACATCGCCCAGACCGTGGACGATGCCGAGAACACGCGCCTGGCCGCCTGGGCCGGCACGCCCGAGGGTGGCTCGCGCGCGGGCGTGATCCTCAACATCCGGCGCCAGCCCGGCGCCAACGTGATCGAGACGGTGGACCGCATCAAGGCGCTGCTGCCCCAGCTCAAGGAGACCCTGCCGGCCTCGCTGGACGTGCAGGTGCTGACCGACCGCACGGTGACCATCCGCGCCTCGGTCAACGACATGCAGCTGGAGCTGATGCTGGCCATCGCCCTGGTGGTGGCGGTGATCTTCGTCTTCCTGCGCAGCGCCTCGGCCACGCTGATACCGAGCTTTGCCGTGCCGCTGTCGCTGATCGGCACCTTCGGCGTGATGTACCTGGCCGGTTTTTCCATCAACAACCTCACGCTGATGGCGCTGACGATCTCCACCGGCTTCGTGGTGGACGATGCCATCGTGATGATCGAGAACATCGCGCGCTTCGTGGAAAAGGGCGAGCCGCCCATGCAGGCCGCGCTCAAGGGCGCCAGGCAGATCGGCTTCACCATCATCTCGCTGACGATTTCGCTGATCGCCGTGCTGATCCCGCTGCTGTTCATGGGCGACGTGGTGGGGCGGCTGTTCCACGAGTTCGCCATCACCATGGCGGTGGCCATCCTGATCTCGGCCGTGGTCTCGCTGACGCTCACGCCCATGCTGTGCGCGCGGCTGCTGCGCCACCAGCCCGAAGGGGCCGAGGAGGAAAAGCATGGCCGCCTGTACCACGCCACGGGCCGTTTCTTCGACCGCACCATTGCCGGCTACGGCCGCATCCTCACCTGGGTGCTGGACCGCCGTGGCCTGACCTGGATCGTCTTCCTGGCCACGCTGGCCGTGACCGTGCTGCTGTACTTTGCCGTGCCCAAGGGCTTCTTCCCGGACCAGGACACGGGCACCATCCAGGCCACGACCGAGGCCGACCAGTCCATCTCGTTTGCCGCCATGGCCGAGCGCCAGCAGGCCCTGGCCGAGCTGCTGCTCAAGGACCCGGCCGTGCAGAGCATCTCGTCCTTCATCGGCGTCGATGGCAGCAACACCACGCTGAACACGGGCCGGCTGCTGATCGACCTCAAGCCCCATGGCCAGCGCGATGGCGTGCCCGCCGTGCTGCGCCGCCTGTCCGACGATGCGCTGCAGATCCCGGGCATACGCCTGTACGCCCAGCCCGTGCAGGATCTGACCATCGAGGACCGCGTGGCGCGCACCCAGTACCAGCTTCTGATGTCCTCGCCCGACATGGCGCAGCTGGCCAAGAGCACCCAGGCCCTGGTCGAGCGCATGCACGACCTGCCCGAGCTGGTGGACGTGGGCAGCGACCTGCAGGACCAGGGCCTGCAGGCCTTCGTGCAGATCGACCGGGCCCAGGCCAGCCGGCTGGGCGTGACGGTCTCGGCCATCGACACGGCGCTGTACAACGCCTTCGGCCAGCGGCTGATCTCCACCATCTTCACGCAGTCCAACCAGTACCGCGTGGTGCTGGAGGTGGCGCCGCAGTTCAAGGTCGGGCCCGAGGCGCTGCAGTCCATCTACGTGGCCTCCAGCGCGGGCGCGCCCGTGCCGCTGTCCTCGGTGGCCACGGTCAGCGAGCGGCCCATGGCCCTGGCCGTGAACCATGTGGGCCAGCTGCCCGCCGCCACCATCTCGTTCAACACCGCGCCCGGCGTGTCGCTGGGCCATGCCGTCAAGGCCGTGCAGGACCTGATGGCCCAGCTGCGCACGGAGGGCCATATGCCGCTGTCGGTGGACGCTGCCTTCCAGGGCGCGGCCCTGGCCTTCCAGGCCTCGCTGTCCAACACGCTGCTGCTGGTGCTGGCGGCGGTGATCACCATGTACATCGTGCTGGGCGTGCTCTATGAGAGCACCATCCACCCGGTGACCATCCTGTCCACGCTGCCCTCGGCCGGCGTGGGCGCGCTGCTGGCCCTGCTGCTGGCGGGGCTGGACCTGGACATCATCGCCATCATCGGCATCGTGCTGCTGATCGGCATCGTCAAGAAGAACGCGATCATGATGATCGACTTCGCGCTGGAGGCGCAGCGCGAGGAGGGACATACGCCGCGCGAGGCCATCTACCAGGCCTGCCTGCTGCGGTTCCGGCCTATCCTGATGACGACCTTGGCGGCTTTGCTGGGGGCCTTGCCGTTGATGCTGGGGACGGGGGTGGGCAGTGAGTTGCGGCATCCGTTGGGGGTGACGCTGGTGGGGGGCTTGCTGGTGAGCCAGTTATTGACTCTGTTCACTACGCCTGTGATTTATTTGACGTTTGAGGGGTGGGCGCAGAGGTGGCGGGATCGTTCTTCTCGGGAGAGCGTTCATGCCTGAGCTTGCGCTCTTGTCTTGGCTGGCGCCGCTGGCCGGGGTTCGGCCCGGCGGCCGACCTACTTTCTTGCCTCGCAGCAAGAAAGTAGGCAAAGAAATGCGCCCCCACTGCCCACGACCCTTCGCTTCGCTGCGGGCAACCTGCGTTGGGCACGATGCGGGGTGTGCCGCAGAACTCGCTTTGCGCTTCGCGCGCCGCTCAGACAACTGCGGCAAGTCAGATGACGAAGCAAGCCTGTCCTTCGGCAGGCTTGCCACCCCGCACCGCGCCCAACGCAGGCGTGAGCAGAGGGGGGAAGGCGGGGGGATGGGCCATCGCTTCGCTCGGCCTGGGATTTTTGGGGCTGGATCATGAGCCAGCTGTCCAATCTCTCGGCGCCGTTCATCTTCCGGCCCATTGCCACCATGCTGATGACCATCGGCCTGGCGCTGGCGGGGGCGGTGTCGTATTTCCTGCTGCCGGTGGCGCCGCTGCCGCAGGTGGACTATCCGACGATTTCGGTGTCGGCCAGCCTGCCGGGTGCAAGCCCCGACACGATGGCGGCGACGGTGGCGACGCCGCTGGAGCGGGCGCTGGGGGCGATTGCGGGGGTCAATGAGATCACGTCCAGCTCCAGCCTGGGCAGTACACGCATCACGCTGCAGTTCGATCTGTCGCGCACGGTGGACAGCGCGGCGCGCGATGTGCAGGCCGCCATCAATGCGGCGCGCACGCTGCTGCCTTCGGGCATGCCGGGCAATCCTACGTATCGCAAGGTGAATCCGGCCGATGCGCCGATCATGATCCTGGCGCTGACGTCCAGCGCGCTGACGCGCGGGCAGATGTATGACGCGGCGTCCACCGTGCTGGCGCAGAAGCTCTCGCAGGTGGAGGGCGTGGGCCAGGCGTCCATCAGCGGCGGGGCGCTGCCGGCCGTGCGCGTGGAGCTGGACCCGGTGAAGCTGGCGGCCAATGGCGTGTCGCTGGACCAGGTGCGCACCGCCATTTCGGCCACGAATGCCAACCGGCCGCTGGGCGCGGTGGAGCGCGAGGACCATTACTGGCAGGTGACCGCCAATGACCAGGCGCGCGTGGCGGCCGACTATGCGCCGCTGGTGCTGCGCTGGAGCAATGGCAATGCGATCCGGCTGCAGGACGTGGCCGATGTCACGGATTCGGTGCAGGACGTGCGCAACTACGGCGTGGCCAACGGCAAGCCCGCCATCCTGCTGCAGATCTTCAAGCAGCCCGATGCCAACATCCTGGAGGCCGTGGCGCGCGTGCGCTCTTTGCTGCCGCAGCTCAAGGCGTCCATCCCCGAGGCGATCGATCTGACCATCGTGTCCGACCGCACGCCCACGCTGCGCGCCTCGGTGGTGGAGGTGGAGCGGGCGCTGTTGATCGCCGTGGCGCTGGTGATCCTGGTGGTGTTCCTGTTCCTGCGCAATGGCCGGGCCACGCTGATTCCGGCCGTGGCCGTGCCGGTGTCGCTGGCGGGCACGTTCGGCGTGATGTACCTGGCCGGCTATACGCTGGACAACCTGTCGCTGATGGCGCTGACCGTGGCCACGGGCTTTGTGGTGGACGATGCCATCGTGGTGCTGGAGAACGTGATGCGCCACATGGAGCGCGGCAAGACCGCGCTGCGCGCGGCGCTGGACGGGGCGCGCGAGATCGGGTTCACCGTGGTGTCCATGAGCCTGTCGCTGATCGCGGTGTTCGTGCCCATCCTGTTCATGGGCGGCATCGTGGGGCGGTTCTTCCGCGAGTTCGCGGTGGTGATGTCGGCGGCCATTCTGATCTCGATGGTGGTGTCGCTGACCACCACGCCCATGATGTGCGCGGCGCTGCTGCGGCCGCAGCGGCCTGCTGCACAGGCGCGTCCGCGCGGGCCAATGGGCCGCGCCTGGGACCGTTTCGGCGCCTGGGTGGGCCGTGCCGAGCGGCGTGCCATGTCCGGCTACCGCGCAAGCCTGGCCTGGTGCCTGCGCCACCAGCCGCTGGTGCTGCTGGTGCTGGCCGGCGTGGTGGCGCTGAACGTGCACCTGTACATGGCCATCGACAAGGGCTTCATGCCCAGCCAGGACACGGGCCGCGTGATGGGCTTCATCCGGGCCGACCAGTCCACCTCCTACCAGGCCATGGAGCAGCGGCTCAAGCGCTTCCTGTCCATCGTGCAGGAAGACCCGGCCGTGGAGTACGTGACGGGCTTCACGGGCGGCGGCCAGCGCAATGCGGCCAACATGTTCATGTCGCTCAAGCCGCTGGCCGAGCGCAAGGTATCGTCCGACGAGGTGATCAACCGCCTGCGCGACAAGCTCAAGAACGAGCCCGGCGCGAGGCTGTTCATGGTCACGCAAAGCGATATCCGCATCGGCGGGCGGCAAAGCTCGGGCTCGTACGACTACACGCTGCAGGCCGACGACATCCAGGACCTGCGCACCTGGGAGCCGCGCATCCGCCAGGTGCTGTCGCAGCTGCCCCAGCTCACGGACGTGAACAGCGATGTCTCCGACTTCGGCCTGCAGACCTCGCTGGTGATCGACCGCGACGCGGCCACGCGCCTGGGGCTGACGGTGGCGCAGATCGACGGCACGCTCAACAACGCCTTCGGCCAGCGCCAGGTGGGCGTGATCTACAACCCGCTCAACCAGTACCGCGTGGTGATGGAGGCCGCGCCCCGCTACCTGCAAAGCCCCGAGACGCTGCGCGGCTTCTTCTTCGTGAACAACCAGGGCGAGCAGGTGCCGCTGACCTCGTTTGCACGCATCACCACCACCAACACGCCGCTGTCCGTGAACCACGACCGGGGCACGCCGGCCAGCACCATCAGCTTCAGCCTGGCCGAAGGCGTGGCGCTGTCGGATGCCAGCGACGCCATCCGCGCGGCCGTGGCCGAGCTGGGCGTGCCCGTGTCGGTGCGCGGCAGCTTCAGCGGCACGGCAGGGGCCTTCCAGCAGGCGCTGTCGGGGCAGCCGCTGCTGATCCTGGCGGCCATCATCACCATCTACCTGGTGCTGGGCGTGCTCTATGAGAGCCTGGTGCACCCGCTGACCATTCTTTCCACGCTGCCCTCGGCCGGCGTGGGTGCGCTGATGGCGCTGATGCTGTTCAAGACGGAGTTCTCGCTGATCGCGCTGATCGGGGTGATATTGCTGATCGGCATCGTCAAGAAGAACGCCATCATGATGATCGACTTCGCGCTGGAGCGGCAGCGCGGCGGCCACGCCACGGCCGCCCAGGCCATCTACCGCGCCTGCGAGCTGCGGCTGCGCCCCATCCTCATGACCAGCCTGGCGGCCATCTGCGGCGCACTGCCGCTGGCCCTGGGCCGGGGCGACGGCGCCGAGCTGCGCCAGCCGCTGGGCATTGCCATCGTGGGCGGCCTGATGCTGAGCCAGCTGCTCACGCTCTACACCACGCCCGTGGTCTATGTGCTGCTGGACAGGCTGCGCCAGCGTGTCATGGGCCTGCGTGGCCGCGTGCAGGGCAAGGACCGCGGCACCCCTGTGCCCGCCGCATCACCCCAGTGAACCGAATCCGAAAGCCCAAGGCCATGCAGCTGAAGACACTCCAAACCCCGGCGATCTGGCTGGCCGCCGCGCTGCTGGCCGGCTGCTCCACGCAGAGCGCCTACCAGCGCCCCGCACTCGAGGTGCCGGCCCAGTTCAAGGAAGCCACGCCCGAGGCGGCCGAGGCCGGCATCTGGCGGCCCGCGGACCCGTCGCGTGCGCAAGTGCCCGACAACTGGTGGGAGCTGTTCGGCGACGAGCAGCTCAACCGCCT
>NZ_JTKZ01000894.1:0-33143 GCF_000799035.1 Delftia sp. ZNC0008 | reverse complement strand
CCGCGGGGGGCCGGCGCCGCGGCGCCTGGGGGGCGGGGCATTGCGGGTGCAGGAGGTGGTGGAGGTGCCGACGCCACGGCGGTGTCGTCGCCGGAGGCATCACGCAGGCGCTCGCTGATCAGCGCCTCCAGCGGGTCCACGGCCTTGGCCGGGTACAGGTCGAACACCAGCCGGTGCTTGTAGGCCGCCACCGGCTGCAGGGTGAAGACCTGGGGCTTGGCGGGCTGCTTGAGATCGATCACCAGGCGCACCACGCTGGGCGAGTTCTGGCCCACGCGGATGGATGCGATGTTGGGGTCGTCGGAGCGCACCTTGGCGACCAGCTCGCGCAGCGCGGGATTGAGGTCGATGCCTTCGATGTCCACGGCCAGCCGAGGCGGCTGGTCCACGAAGAACTGCTTGGCAGCCAGCGGCCGGTCGGACTCGATGGTCACGCGCGTGTACTCTGGCGCAGGCCAGACGCGCACGGCCACGATGGTGGCGCCGTGCGCAATGTGCTGGCGGCCCAGCAGCAGCACGATGGAGCCCGCCTGCAGCAGGTTGCGGCGCGACAGGCCGGACGGATAGGAGAAGGGTTGGGCGTCGCTCATGCCTTGAGTGCTTGGATCACGGCGCGGCCGACGGGCGTGCCGGCGATCAGGCTCACCTGGCGCTGCGTCTCGTCGATTGCTTCGATATGAATAGCTATATCTGCCGCAGGCGTAAGCGCTGCGGCCTTTTCGGGCCATTCTGCCAGCTTGAGACCGGGGCTGGCGAAAATATCGCGAAATCCTGCATCCTCCCACTCGCGCGGATCGTCGAAGCGGTAGAAGTCGAAATGCCAGATGGACAGGCCCGGCGCCTCATGCGGCTCCACCACGGCATAGGTGGGGCTTTTGATGCGGCCCTGCACGCCCAGTGCGCGCAGCCAGTGCCGCACCAGCGTGGTCTTGCCGGCGCCCAGGTCGCCGTGCAGCGTGACGTAGGCATTGCGCAGCGCCGGATGGTCCGCGAGCTGCTGCGCAAACCGCTGCGTGTCTTCCTCGCTGCTCCATATCCAGCGATGGCCCGCAGTTTCCGCATCCTGCGGCCGGGCGCTTTCTACAATCGAGGGAGTATGTTGTGCAGCAGTCAATTGGTTCCTTTGATGCAAGGCTGGGCCCGCGAACTGGGATTTTCCCAAATTGGCGTGGCTGGCGTGGATTTGTCGTCTGCGGAGCCGGGTTTGATGCAGTGGCTGGCCCAGGGGTTCCATGGCGAGATGGACTATATGCAGGCCCACGGACTGCGCCGCGCGCGGCCTGCCGAGCTGGTGCCAGGCACCGTGAGCGTGATCACGGCCCGCATGGACTACCTGCCGCGCGACACGCCCGCCGACGCGCCCGGCGCCTGGCAGGCCATGGAGTGGGAGAGGCTGCAGCGGCCCGCCGAGGGCATCGTCTCCGTCTATGCCCGGGGCCGTGACTACCACAAGGTGCTGCGCAACCGGCTGCAGAAGCTGGCAGAGCGCATCGCCCAGGAGGTCGGCCCCTTCGGCCACCGCGCCTTCACCGATTCCGCTCCCGTGCTGGAGGCCGAGCTGGCCCGGCGCAGCGGCCAGGGCTGGCGTGGCAAGCACACGCTGGTGCTCAACCGCGAGGCAGGCTCCATGTTCTTCCTGGGCGAGATCTATGTGGATCTGGCGCTGGAGCCCACGGCGCCGGTGACCGCGCACTGCGGCAGTTGCGCAGCCTGCATCACGGCCTGCCCCACGGGCGCCATCGTGGCGCCGCACAGGGTGGACGCGCGGCGCTGCATCTCCTATCTGACCATCGAGCACGCGGGCGCCATTCCCGAGGAGCTGCGGCCGCTGATGGCCAATCGCATCTATGGCTGCGACGACTGCCAGCTGGCCTGCCCCTGGAACAAGTTCGCCCAGCCCAGCCGCCTGCCTGACTTCGATGCGCGCGAGGCCCTGTCCGGCGGGCAGCTGGTGCACTTCTTTGCCTGGGACGAGCCGACCTTTCTGCGCCTGACCGAAGGCAGTCCCATCCGGCGCATAGGCCATGCGCGCTGGCTGCGCAATGTGGCCGTGGCGCTGGGCAATGCCTGGCGTGAAACCGGCAACGCGGCATTGCAGCAGGCGCTGGCCAGCCGCGCCGAACATCCGGACGCCCTGGTGCGCGAGCACGTGGCCTGGGCGCTGTCGCAAAGATCGGATTGAGCTGATAAGACCAGGGCGCTTGTGTGTGAAACAATTGTTGCGCTCTGTCGGAGTGCCCCCCGGCGGCCTGTTGCGGGCCACTGCCCTTGAAGGCGCGGGGCCTGTGTGACTCAACATGATGTTTGATATGCGCGCAAAGCCTCCCCGCAGCCTGTCCCGCCTGCTGAACGCAGAACCGCTGACCCAGACCACTGTGGCCGTCTGGGTGGGCCTGTGCTGCGTGCTGCTGGCCACGGTGGCGTACTGGACGGTGCTGGTGGACAGCCACCGCACGCAGCGCAGCTTTACCGAGTCCCAGTCCTGGCTGCGGGTGGGGCAAATGTCGCATGCGGTGTCGGTGCAGGTGCAGACCCTGCTGTCCGGCCTGGACTACACCATGCGCGGGCTGGAGTCCGACTTTGCCGATGGCGATGTCGACGGGTTCCGGCGTGCCGTGCAGACCACGTTCGACGCCTACCCGGCCGGCACCTTCCTGCAGATCGCCGTGGCCGACGAGAACGGGGACATCGTGTATTCCAACCTCCAGCAGGAGGTGCAGACGCGGGCTGCCAAGGTCTCCATCCGGGACCGCGAGCATTTCCAGGTGCATGCCAACCGCGAGAACATGGGCATGTTCATCGGCCGCCCCGTACAGGGGCGTGTCTCCCACAAATGGACCATACAGCTGAGCCGCGCGCTGTACCGCCAGGGGCAGTTCTCGGGCGTGCTGGTGCTGTCGCTGTCGCCCGAATACATCTCGCGCTATTTCCAGTCCATCTTCGATGGCGCCAACGACGTCATCCTGCTGCTGCGCACCGATGGAGCCTACCTGGCGCGCTCGCAGGGGCAGGAGCAGGTGATGGGCCGCTCGGTCTCCGATGTGCGCGTGGCGCGGTTCGCACCGGCCCTGGAGCGCGGCACCTACGAGGCCGAATCGTCCGTCGATGGCGTGCAGCGCATGTATGCCTGGAGCCGGGTGGAGGGCTATCCGCTGATCGTCAGTGCAGGGCTGGACAAGGAAGCCATCTTCGAGTCGCTGGAGGCATCGCTGGAGCGCGGCCTGCTGCGCAACGGCATAGGCACGGCCGTGCTGCTGCTGGGCATGCTGCTGACGCTGTGGCTGGCGCGCCAGCGCCAGCTCAGCGAGCGCATGCGGCTGCAGGGTGAGCGGCGCTTTGCGCGGCTGGCGCAGGAGGTGCCGGGCGGGCTGTTCCAGTTCCGCATAGGCGCGGATGGACAGTTCCGGTTCCCTTTCACCAGCCCCGGATTCTTCGAACTGCATGGCGCCAAGGCCGATGCCGCCCGGTTTGCCGACCATGAACTGCTCAAGCGGGTCCACCCCGAGGATTTGCCGGCCCTGGCGGCCTCGGTGCAGGCCAGCGTGGGCAGCAAGGGTGTCTGGGAGCACAAGTACCGCGTCTACGGCCCTGCAGGCGAGCTGCGCTGGCTGCATGGTCACGCCCGGCCGCAGCAGGAGGAAGACGGCTCCCTGCTGTGGCATGGCTATGTGCACGATGTGACGCAGGACCAGGCCATGCAGGAATCCATACGCCACAGCGAGGAACGCCTGCGCCTGACCGTGGGCGCCGTGCGCGACGGCCTGTGGCAGTGGGACTGCCGCAGCGGCCATGTGGAATGGGATGCCCGCTGCTACCAGATGCTGGGCTTCGAGGCCGCGCAGTTCCCCATGAACTATGACGCCTTCTGCGCGATGGTCCATCCCTCGGACAGGGCGCGGATGCTGGCGCGGCTGCAGCGCCATGCCGAGGCCGGGGCCGATTTCCGCGTGGAGATGCGGCTGCGTAGCTCGGCCGACAGCTGGCTGTGGGTGGAGTCGCGCGGCGAAATCACCCAGCGCGATGCCGACGGCAAGCCCGTGCGCATGCTGGGCACGCACACCGACATACAGCAGCGCGTGGAGCAGTCCCGGCTCATCAAGGCCTTGCTGGACCGGGGAAGCGCCCTGATCGTCATGGCCGGTCCCCAGCGCGAAATCCTCTATGCCAACGAGCGCGCGGTGCAGACCTTCGAGATCGAGACAGACCGGCTGCCCGGCGGCGTGAACTTTCGCTCCCTGCATGTCAGCGACGAGAGCTCCGAGCGCTTCGGCCAGCTCTACGGACAGCTCAACGCACGCGGCACGGTGCGCACGGAGTGGATTTTGCGCATGCCTTCGGGCTCGGGCCACTGGTTCGACATGCAGGGCTCGCTGCTGGACCCCGACGAGGACGACGGCCGCGTCATCTGGACCATGATCGATACCGACGCGCGCCGGCGCGCCGAGACCGCGTTGGCCGAGACCCAGCACCGGCTGGAGGCCATCATCGACCGCTTTCCCGCCGGCATTCTGGTCACCGACGCCCAGGGCCGCCAGGTGCTGGCCGCCAACCGCATGCTGGCGGCCGCGCTGCGGCTGGACATGGCGCCTGCCGCCCTGGTGGGGCTGGGCATGCCGGCGCTGATCCAGCTGCTGCCGCCTTCGGTGGCTGGCGTGCTCAGCGCGGGGCCCGTGGCTGGCCGGTCCCTGCATGCGCTGCCCGACGACCACTATGTGGAGATCGAGGGCATGCAGCTGCGCGACGGTGATCGCTCCATCGGCCACTGCTGGGTCTTCCACGATGCGACGGAGAGGCAGCAGCGCGAATCCCAGCTGGAAACGCTGGCGCTGACCGATGCGCTGACGGGCATTCCCAACCGCCGCGCCTTCCTGGAGCGGCTGGCGATGGAGCTGGACCATCTGCGCAGCGGCCTGGTCGCGCATTCCACGCTGATCATGCTGGACATAGACCACTTCAAGCAGGTGAACGACGGCTACGGCCATGCGGTGGGCGATATCGTGCTCAAGGAGCTGCTGGCCTCGGTGGCGCAGGAAATGCGCAAGGAAGACATGGTGGGCCGGCTGGGCGGCGAGGAGTTTGCCGTGCTGCTGTCCGACACCGATGCCGAGGTGGGCCTGCGCCGCGCCGAAAGCCTGCGCGAAACCGTTGCCGCGCGCGCCATCGATGCGGGCCTGGCCGGCGACCTGCGCATCACCATCAGCCTGGGCGTGTACGAGCTGCAGCGCAGCGATGCCTCGGCCCAGGGCTGCCTGGAGCGTGCCGACGCCGCGCTGTACTACTCCAAGCGCAACGGCCGCAACCAGTCCACGCTGTGGAGCGAGCGGCTGCCTGCCATCGCGCGGTGATCCGGGCCGCTTCGGCGCAACGGCCTAGGAATTCATCCCGGTCGACTGCCGATTTTCAGAATGGTCCAATGGCCTGATGGCGCCGGAATCCCGAAAATCCAGGGTTCATGCTGCCGCGTGGCCCTGTCGTCGGTCCGTCTGCCCGAGTCCCCGGGGCGCGATCGACTTCCCCGCACAGCCCCTCACAAAAACAGGCCGCGCGCTGCGCGCCGGGCGAGGAATGTATGACATACAACCGGTGGTCCACGATGCATGTCGCCCCCCTGGGGCGAGCGCAATTCTGGAGCGATGCCAGCCGTGAGGCGCAGATGCCGCACACGCCCCTGGTGGCGCGGCCCGAGCGCTTCGAGGCCGTGCTCACATCGCGTGGCGTGGGCGCGGTGGTGTTCAACCGCATCCAGATGGCGGCGGGCCACGGTATGCAGCGCCTGCAGGCGGGTTGCCAGCGCGCGAGCCCGGCCAGCCTGCTGTGCCTGCTCTACCTCAAGGGTCGCGCCCGGGTGTCTGCGCTCGATGGGCCGGGCGCGGCGGTTGCGGGCGGCGAGTCGCATGCGCAGCCCGGCCAACTGTTCCTGTTGGACGAGCGGTGCGGCTACCGCATCTGGCAGGACGAAGCCGTGGACCTGCTCGTGCTGGCCGTGCCGCTGGCGCTGATCGATTCGTGCGCAGGCATGGCTTCGCAACTGCTGGCACGCAGCCTGCCTGACTGCGCGTCGTTGCAGCTGCTCGTCCAGCAGATGCAACTGATCCATGCATGGCAGGCGCCCCTGCCCGAGGGCGAGTCCGCGCAGCTGTCCGATCTGGTCATCAACACCTTGAAGACCGTGCTGCAGGCCGGGGCCGAAAGGGCTGCAGCCCGGCCTGACGCGCCCATGCACGTGCTGTTGTGCCGGGTGCGCCAATTGATCGCCCGCCAATATCCGGACCCGGCGCTGGGGCCGGAGCGCGTGGCATCGAGGCTGGGACTTTCCGTGCGCTCGCTGCAATCGCGGCTGTCGCGCGAAGGCACCAGCCTCAGCGCCGAACTCATGGACTATCGACTGGAGCGCGCCCATGCGCTGCTGCGCGCAGCGAAGCCGGGAACGCTGGGCGTCACGGAAATCTCGCAGCGCTGCGGCTTCAACTCGCTCGCGCATTTTTCCCGGCGCTTCAGGGCACGCTACGGCAGCACGCCGCTGGAGCTGCTGCGTGAGCCGGGGGCGGAGGGCATGGGGCCGTCCACCTGGCACGGGGACGGGGCGGGCACCTAGACAGGGCTTGCGGCGCCTCGGTCAGCGTGGCGTGCGCAGATCAGGCTGAGGATTTCGAACAGCATCTGCGCGCCCGCATGGGCGGTGTTGGTGGTGGCGTCGTAGGCGGGCGAGACCTCGACCACGTCACCGCCCACGATGTGGATGCCGGCCAGGCCGCGTACCATGGCCTGGGCTTCGCGCACCGTCAGGCCTCCCACCTCGGGCGTGCCCGTGCCGGGCGCAAAGGCCGGGTCCAGGCAGTCGACGTCGAAGGAGACGTAGACGGGCGCATCGCCCACCACCTCGCGTGCGCGGGCAATGACGCCGTCCACGCCCAGCGCGGGAAGGTCCTCTGCGTGGATCACCGTCATGCCCGACTCGTAGGAGAACTCCCAGAGATATTCGGCCGCGCCGCGTATGCCGATCTGGATGGTCCGCGTGGGGTCGAGCACGCCATCCAGCACGGCCTGGCGAAAGGGGCCGCCGTGGTGGAAGCGGCTGCCGTCGAAGGGGCCGCCAGTATCGCAGTGGGCATCGAAGTGGACCAGGGCCAGTGGCCGGTCGCGGCCCAGCGCGCGCAGTATGGGCAGGGTGATGGAGTGGTCTCCGCCCGCAGACAGCGGAATCACGCCGGCCGCATGGATCTTCGCGAAGGCCGACTCTATGTCGCGGTGCGACTGCTCCAGGCTGTAGCGGCTGGACAGCGGCACGTCGCCGATGTCCGCCACGCGCAGCTCGCGCGTGGGCGCGGATCTGAGTACATGGTTGTAGGGGCCCACGCGCTCTATCGAGCGCAGCGCCCTGGGCCCGAAGCGGCAGCCGCTGCGGTTGCTGATGCCCAGGTCCATGGGCACGCCGATCAGCGCGGCCTGCAGTTCGCCGAAGTCCGGGCGGCTCCAGTCCATGGGGTGCATGGGGGCATCCAGCAGCGTGGGAATGCCTGCGTAGGGTGCGCTGCGCGTGCCGCTGGCGTCGATGATGTGGGCGGCCACGGTGCGGAAATGCGGATCGTGGATGACGGACTCGTTGTCTCCGCCGAAGCGCGCACGCAGCGCGGCCAGCCTGTCTGCAGTAAAGAGGGTCATGGGTGTCCCTTGGTTCAGGATTGGATGCCCGACAGGGAGCGCTGCTGCGAGCGCTGCGCCAGGCTGATGAGGATGAAACTGGCCGTGCTCATGGCCAGGCTGGCGTAGATCGGCGTGTTGGCGGCCAATCCGTCGCGGACCATGAAGACCACTGCCGTGGCGCAGCCCAGCAGCATGCTGGCAATGGCGCCCGCCGTGGTGGCCCGGCGCCAGTAGATGGCGCCGATCAGCGGCACCAGCATGCCGCCCACGAGCAGGTTGTAGGCGGTGGTCAGGGCATTGAGCACGTCGTCCACCACCAGGGCGATGCCGAGCACGGCAAGGCCCACCAGCAGCGTCAGCAGCCGGTGCCAGCGCACATCGGCCAGCGGCTTGCCTTGCCGCAGCAGGGGCACGAGGTCTTCGGCCAGCACGGTGGAGCCCGCCAGCATGGCCGCGCTGGCGGTGGACATCATGGCGGCCAGCGCGGCAGCGATCACCAGGCCGCGGACGCCGTCCGGCAGGCTGGCCTGCACGATGGCGGCAAAGGCGTTGTTGGGGTTGTCCAGTTCCGGCAGCAGCACCCGCGCCGCCATGCCCACCAGGGCGCCGACCAGCCCGTAGACCACGCAGTACAGGCCGGCGAGGCTGCCCGCCACGGCGGCCACGCGTTCGCTGCGGGCCGTGAACACGCGCTGCCACACGTCCTGGCCGATCATGATTCCGAAGAAATAGATGACGAAGTAGGTGGCGATGGTGTCCCAGCCGATGTGTGTGACATCGAAGCTGGACGCAGGCAGCCGTGCAACCAGCTGGTCCCAGCCGCCCACGCGGTACAGGCAGATGGGCAGCAGGATCAGCATCAGGCCCGCGGTCTTGATCACGAACTGCACGATGTCCGTCAGCGTCAGCGACCACATGCCGCCCACGGCCGAGTAGATGACCACGACGCCACCGCCCACCAGGATGGAGATCCACAGAGGCAGGTCGAACAGCACCTGCATCACGGTGCCGATGGCGATCACCGACGTGGCCGCCAGCATCAGCGCATAGGCCAGCATCACCAGTGCGCTGGCCTGTTGGGTGCGGGCGCTGTAGCGCCGCTCCAGCACCTGGGTCACGGTGCAGATGCGCAGCCTGAGCAGGGGCTTGGCCAGGAACAGGTTCAGCACCAGCAGGCCCGCACCCAGAGCCGCGCACAACCACAAGCCCGAGATGCCGTACACGTAGCCCAGGCGTACCGTGCCCACCGTGCTGGCCCCGCCGATCACCGTGGCAGCCATGGTGCCCATGTACAGGCCCGGCCCGAGGTTGCGGCCCGCCACGAGAAAATCCTCCTGCGTCTTCGCGCGGCGCATGCCGTACCAGCCCAGCAGCAGCATGGCTGCCGCGTAGATCACTACCACCGAGATATCAAGCACCATGGTCTCTCTCCCCTTTTTGTTCCGACCCCGTGTGCAGGGTCCTTCTGAAACAGCGGTATTCACGCAAGTGAATGTCACGGACCGCCCCTCTTGTTCTGCGCTGGCGGCGTGCTCCGGTGAACCGAAGCGCGCCGCAACAGCCGTGAATGCTAGACAGCAGCCGGGCTTGCATCCATTTCAAGTTCCATCTACAAACATCGATGAACATCGATCTTTGCTGAGTGAAAACCCCATGCTCCATACCGTTTCAGATCTCGACCTGCGGCTGCTGCGCGTTTTTCTGGCCATCGTCGACGCGGGCGGTGTATCGGCTGCGCAGGCCATTCTTGGCGTGGGGCAGTCCACGCTCAGCAGCCAGCTGTCCACGCTGGAGACACGCCTGGGGTTCAGCCTGTGCGAGCGCGGGCGCGGCGGCTTTCGCCTGACGGCCAAGGGCCGGCGCTTCGTCGACCTGGCCCGCGCTGCGCTGCAGGGCCTGGAAGGATTCAGCGCGCAGGCGCGCAACATGCACCGGCAGCTGGTCGGCAGCCTGGCCATCGGCCTGATCGGCAATGCACCCACGGAATACAACGCGTTGATGGGGCGGGCCATACAGCGCTTTCGCCAGCGCGACGAGGCCGTGCGGCTGTCGGTGCTGGTGCGCGGGCCGCGCGAGCTGGAGGAAATGCTGCTGCGCGATGAGCTGCAGGTCGCCGTGGGCTATTTCCTGCACCGCGCCCCGGCGCTGGAATACACGCGGCTGTTCAGCGAAAGGCAGGTGGCCTATTGCAGCGCCAGCCATCCCTTTGCCGCGCGCGCGGGCCGCATCGGCGCGCAGGAGGCGGGCGAAGCCGACTGGACCTGGCGCACCTATCCGCTGCCGCAGGCGCCGCTGACGGGGCGCCCGCGCCATGTCACCTCGGAGGCGGACAACATGGAGGCGGCCGCCATCCTCATCCTGTCAGGTGCCCACCTGGGCTACCTGCCCGAGCACTACGCGGCGCCCTATGTGGCTGCCGGCCTGCTGCATGCGCTGGACGAATCCCTCTTCAGCTATGACGTGGACATCACCCTGGTGGCCAGGAAGCGCGCACGCCAGGACGACATCACGGCCGCCTTCACGGACGACATGCGTGCCGTGCTGTAGGGGAGCCGCGGCCCAGCGGCATCAGAACTGCAGCAGGCTCAGCGCAAACGGCAGGCTGAGCACGCCCAGCAGCGTGGACAGCGTGACCAGCCCCGCAACATATGAGCCGTTGTAGCCCATGCGCGCGGCCAGCACATAGCACGACGATGCGGTGGGCAGGGCCGAGAAGGCCATGAGGATCAGGGCCTGCGCACCGCTGAGGCCAAATGCCCGCACCATGGCATAGGCGATCAGCGGCTGCACCAGATGCCGCACGGCCAGCAGGCACACGGCCAGCAGCTTGCCGGCGGCCAGCGCGCCGAACTGCATGCCGGCGCCGGCCGACATCAGGCCCAGCGCGATGGAGGCTGCGCCTATGCGGGAGATCGAAGGCTCGATCAGCGCGGGCAGCTTCAGCCCCAGCGCGCTGAACACCAGGCCCGACAGCGTGCCCACGATCAGCGGATTGCGCACCAGTTGCCCCAGGAAATGCTGGTTGCTGCCGCGCGCCATGGGCCAGACGGCCGCGATATTGCACAGCGGCACGCTCACGCCGATCAGCACCGAGACGAACAGCAGGCCCTCAGGCCCCGCCAGCCGGCTGGCCAGCGCCAGGCCGATGAAGGAGTTGAAGCGAAACGCCACCTGCACGGCGCCGGCATGCTCGCGCACATCGATGCGGCCGCGCAGGCCCGGCCACCAGGGCAGGCTGTAGGCCAGGCCGATGCCGACCAGGGCCGCACACACGCCAGCGGCCAGCAAGTGGGAGGTGGCACCCCAGTCCACCGGGCTCTTGACGATGGAGTGGAACAGCAGCACGGGGAACAGCAGGTAGTACACCAGCGCCTCCACCGCCTGCCAGACCGTGCGGTTGAGCTGTGTGAAACGGCACAGCACGTAGCCAAGCACGATGAGCGAAAAATCGGGGAAGAGCAGCACGGCGTAGTTCACGGGGGCTGAGCATAAGCGCAACCCCGCAGTCGCCGCGTCTCCCGAGAAACCATGGCGCGAGGCTAGGGGTAAACACCGGGAAATCAGTGCTGCGACAAACTGTGACAACCGGGCCCCGGGCCTTAGCATCGCTGGGGTCCACACAGCCGATCCGAAAGCGCAGGTCCTGACGACCGTCAAGCGCGCAGCGGGCTCCAGGCCCCAACATGGCTGTTCCGTGGCAGCGTTTGCGAGCCTTCATTTCGCAGACCATCCATCCGCAGGCACGGCCTTGCGGATGTCCATGAAAACCTCTTCGTCAACACGACCCCCAAAAGGAGATCCTGTATGAATCGTCGCAGCTGGATGGGACTGACCCTGGTCCTCGCAAGCACCGGAGCCCTGGCCCAGGCCTACCCCACCAAGCCGATCAAGCTGGTGGTGCCCTTCGCCCCCGGTGGCACGACCGACATCATCGCCCGCGTGATCGCCGAACCCCTGACCAAGGAACTGGGCCAGCCCGTGGTGGTGGACAACCGCGGCGGCGGCGGTGGCGTCATCGGCGCCATGGAAACCGCGCGCTCGCAGCCCGATGGCTACAGCCTGGGCATCGCCACGGTCTCGACCACGGCGACCAACCCCGCGATCAATCCCAAGATCTCCTACAACACGCTGACGGACTTCACGCCCATCATCAACGTGGCGGCCACGCCCAACGTGATCGCGGTGAACCCCAAGTTCCCCGCCAAGGACTACAAGAGCTTCGAGGCCGAACTCAAGAAGTCCCAGGGCAAGTACTCCTATGCGTCCTCGGGCACGGGCGGCATCCAGCACATGCTGATGGAGCTGTACAAGAGCCTGACCAACACCTTCGTCACCCACATCCCCTACCGCGGCGCGGGCCCTGCGCTCAACGACGTGGTGGCGGGCCAGGTGCCCATGGTGCTGGACAACCTGCCCTCGGCCCTGCCGTTCATCAAGGACAACCGCCTGGTGCCCATCGTGGTGGCCGCGCCCCAGCGCCTGGCCGTGCTGCCCAATGTGCCCACCTTCAAGGAAGTGGGCCTGGAGCCGGTGAACCGCATGGCCTACTACGGCATCCTGGGCCCCAAGAACATGCCCAAGGACGTGGTGGACAAGATCAACGCCGCCGTGCGCAAGGTGCTGCAGGACCCGGCCGTGCGCAAGCGCATCGAGGACACGGGCTCCCTGGTCATCGGCAACTCGCCTGAAGAGTTCGCCAAGCAGATCAAGGAAGAGTACGAGACCTACAAGAAGGTGGTTGCCCAGCAAAAACTCACGCTGGAGTAAGCACCGCCCTGAGCGGTTGGATCAGAGCCCGAGGTTCCTTGCGGACCTCGGGTTTTTTCGTTGTAGGCTTGATGGGATGTCCCAAGTGCCCGCCGCTTCCATCGTGTCCCCCTCGGCTGCCGAAGCCGAACCTGCTGCCGATCCTGCATCCTGGCCCGCGCCGCTGCCGGCCAGCCTGGATGCGCTGGACCTGTTCATGGATGCGCTGCTGCTGGAGGACGGGCTGTCGCGCAATACGCTGGCGGCCTACCGCCGCGATCTGATGGCCTGGGGCCGGTGGCTGGCGCACCAGCGGCCGCCGCTGGCGCTGGATGCGGCGGGCGAGCTGGAACTGCAGGGCTATTTCGCGGTGCGGGTGGAGCAGACCAAGGCCAGTTCTTCCAACCGGCGGTTGACGGTGCTGCGCCGCTACTACCACTGGGCGCTGCGCGAGCAGCGCATTGCGGCCGATCCCACGGTGCGCATGCTGGCGGCACGGCAGCCGCCGCGCGTGCCGCATACGCTGACGCAGGCTCAGGTGGAGGCGCTGCTCAAGGCGCCCGATGTCGATACGCCGCTGGGCCTGCGTGACCGCGCCATGCTGGAGCTGATGTACGCCAGCGGCCTGCGCGTGAGCGAGCTGGTGGATCTGCCGATGCATGGCATCGATCTGCGCTCGGGCGTGCTGCGCGTGACCGGCAAGGGGCAAAAGGAAAGACTGGTGCCTTTCGGTCAGGAGGCACATTGGTGGCTGGAGCGCTATCTGGCCACGGCACGCGGCGCCATCCTGGGCGGGCAGCGCAGCGATGCGGTCTTCGTGACCCAGCGAGGGGCTGCGATGAGCCGCGTGATGTTCTGGGTCATCGTCAAGCGCTGTGCGCAGATGGCCGGCATTGCGGCACCGCTGTCGCCGCACACGCTGCGCCATGCCTTCGCCACGCATTTGCTCAACCACGGCGCTGACCTGCGCGTGGTGCAGATGCTGCTGGGCCATGCCGATATTTCCACCACCACCATCTACACCCATGTGGCGCGCGAGCGGCTCAAGGCCCTGCACGCTTTGCACCATCCGCGTGGTTGATTGGATGTGGTCGGTTCGCCGGATTGCCTATTTCTGGCGTTGAAACCGTCGAAGTGGCAAAGCCCGCCTCGGGGATATGTGCTTTGCACAACAATCACCGCCGTGTTCGATGTGTTTCTGCGGAGTTCTCGATGACTGATTTCCTGCGCCGGCATGTGCTGGTGACTTCCATGCTGGCGGCGACGGTGGCTGCCGCGGCCCTGCCGATGTCTGCGTCGGCTGCCGATGCGGCATGGCCCAGCCGGCCCATCCGCGTGGTGGTTTCCTACCCGGCCGGCGGCGTCAGCGATGTGGTAGCCCGCGCCCTGGGCGAGAAGCTGGCCGCCCGCCTGGGCCAGCCCGTGGTGGTGGACAACAAGGCCGGCGCCGGCGGCGCCATCGGCCTGGACCTGGTGGCCAAGGCCGCACCCGATGGCTACACGCTGGGCTTTTCCTCCATCAGCCCGCTGACGCTGAGCCCGCACCTGGGCAAGCCCCTGTTCGATCCGCAGCGCGACCTGGTGCCCGTGACCAGCGTGATGTACTCGCCCGTGCTGCTGCTGGGCACGGCCCGCTCCACGGCGGCCGACTTCAATGCGCTGGTGGCCCAGGCCAAGGCGCAGCCCGGCGAAGTGCGCTGGGCCACGGCCGGCCTGGCCTCGCTGGGCCACATCATGCTCGAGCAGATCATGCATGCCTCGCAGGTCCGGATCACGCACATTCCCTACAAGGGCGGCGGGCAGCAGCTCAATGACGGCCTGAGCGCGCAGTTCGAAGTGCTGTCCACCAATGCCGGCCCGGCCGTTTTGCAGCACATCAAGGCGGGCAAGTTCAAGGCCCTGGCCGTGGGCGCACCCCAGCGCCTGGAGTCGCTGCCCGGCGTTCCCACGCTGGCCGAACTGGGCTACAAGAGCGCCAACATGACCTCGGTGTTCGGCATCTTCGCGCCCGCTGGAACGCCTGCGCCCGTGCTGCAAAAGCTCAATGCCGAGATCAACCAGGTGCTGGCCCAGCCGGACATGCGCGCCAAGCTGGAGGCCACCGACAACGTGGCCATGGGCGGCAAGGCCGAGGACTTTGCACGCCAGATCGAGGCCGAGTCCCAGTCCAACGCGCGCATCATTCGCGCAGCCGGCATCAAGCTCAATTGATGGAGCGCAGGGCGCCACCGGCGCCCATGCAAAAAGGGCTTGCAGCCGTCATGGCCGCAAGCCCTTTATCTTTGGTGCCGGATGTGCGGGGCCCGCCTATGCCATGGGCTCGTCCGCCGTGAGATTGTCGGCCCAGGCCAGGGCCTGCAGATGCGCCCAGTTGACCTGGTGGTTGGACAGCTGCAGTGCATTGGCTGCGCGCGCGAAGCCTTCGTCATCGCCGCTTTCGCAGGCACGCGTCAGCTCCAGGAAGGGAGCGAACACGCCCTTGTTGTGCACCAGCGCATCGATCACGGGCTGGGGCAGGGCGATGGACTCCAGCGCCTTTTCCATGGGCTGGCCCAGCATCACGTCCAGCAGCGAGAACACGCCGACCACGAAGGCGTTGTCGCACTCCTCGGGCGAGAGCAGCTCGGCCGTCAGCAACTCCATCAGGCGCCCGCGCACCACGGCGGTCTGGCCCACGGCCGGCGGCGTGCCGCCCGCGCGCGAAGTGGTCAAAAGCAGGGCCGCCCAGCGGAACAGCTTCTTGAGGCCCAGGATCATCACCGCGTGGCGGAACGAGGTGATCTCGCACGACAGGCCGAAGCCCGAGGAGTTGATGAAGCGCAGCAGGTTGAAGGACAGCGTGGGATCCTTCTTGAGCAGGGCTTCGATCTCGTCCGTGCTGGCCTGCTGGCGCACCAGATTGATCAGCTGGATGATGGTGGCCTGCGTGGGGCGGATGGTGCGCGCCTGCACGAGTTGCGGCTGGGCGAACCAGAAGCCCTGGAACAGCCGCACGCCCAGGTCGCGCATGCGCTCGAACTGCTCGGAGGTCTCGACCTTTTCGGCCACGATCTGGGCGTTGGTATGGGCGCGCGCAAACTTCACCAGGGTCTCGGCATCGGCCAGTGCGAAGGTCTGCATGTCCAGCTTGATGAAGGCGGCCGCAGGCAGCCAGCTGGCATAGGCGCGGCGCAGCAGGTGCTGGTTGAAGGCCAGGCGGAAGCCGCGCTGGCGCAGGGCCTGGAAGGTGGGCAGGCGTTCCTCGATATCGGCAGCCGTGGCGTTCTCGCCCAGCGTGGGCACCTCCAGCACCACCTTGTCGGGGTGGATCAGTTCCAGGTGGCCGCCGGCCAGGCTGTCATGCGTGCAGTTGATGAAGACTGTCTTCTTGCCCACCAGCGCTTCGGCGCCCGCATACGACAGCGCGTTGAAGAGCAGGGCGGCATCGGAGGCAGCCGTGTGCGCATGCTGGGCCGTGGAGCGGTCGAAAAGCTCATAGCCGAAGACATCGCGCGCCTCGTTGACGA
The DNA here is from genome assembly GCF_000799035.1 of Delftia sp. ZNC0008. Taxonomy (NCBI): domain Bacteria; kingdom Pseudomonadati; phylum Pseudomonadota; class Betaproteobacteria; order Burkholderiales; family Comamonadaceae; genus Delftia; species Delftia sp. ZNC0008. The sequence continues at coordinate 17,247 of NZ_JTKZ01000894.1, read as the reverse complement.
TGGCCTGGCGCGCAATGACGGCCACCTGCCCGTCCTCCACCCCGGCTGGCAGGGGGGGCGGCGGAGCGGAGGAGTTGTCGTTGGTAGTCATTTGGAAGCTGAGAAAGATGGATGAGCGATGGCTTTCGATGGCGTTCTATAGCTTATAGCTATAGCGAGCTGTCTGCCAGTTGGTCGGTCCAGGCCAGGGCCTGCAGATGGGCCCAGTTGATCTGCTGGCTGCTCAGGCGCAGCGCGCCTGCGCTGCGGTGGAAGGCTGCATCGTCGCTGGCTTCGCAGGCCTGGGCCAGGATCAGCAGCTCGCCCAGCACGCCTTCGTGGCGCAGCACGGCGGCGGAGACGGCGTCGGGCACGGGGATCAGGCTCATGGCCACGTCCTGCGGCAGGTCCAGCATGCTGCCCAGCAGCGAGAAGATGCCGACGACGAAGGCCTGGTCGGAGTCTTCCTCGCTCAGCGATTCCTGGGCCAGCAGCTCCATCAGCCGCCCGCGGATCACGGCGGTCTGGCCGATGGCCGGCGGCGGGCCGCCGTTGCGCGATGCGGTCAGCAGCATGGCCGCCCAGCGGAACAGCTTCTTGAGGCCCATGAGCATCACGGCCTGGCGGAACGAGGTGATCTCGCGCTGCACGCCGAAGCCCACGGAATTGATCAGGCGCATCAGGTTGAAGGCCAGGCCCGCATCCTTCTTGAGCACATCCTCGATGGCATCGGTGCTGGCCTGCTGGCGCACCAGATTCAGCAGCTGGACAATGCTTTGCTGCGAGGGTGACAGCAGCTTGGTGCGCACCACCGTGGGCCGCGCGAACCAGAAGCCCTGGAACAGCTGTATGCCCAGGCGGCCCACCTGCTCATGCTGCTGGGCGCTTTCCACCTTCTCGGCGATCAGCTCGGCGCGCGTGTGGCGGCCGGCAAAATTGACCAGCACGGCCAACTGGTCAGGGGCCAGCACGGACAGGTCGAACTTGATGTAGTCGGCCAGGGGCAGCCAGGCTGCATAGGCGGACTCCAGCACCGTGTGATTGAAGGCCAGGTTGAAACCGCGTGCGCGCAGATTGCTGAGGATGGGCAGGCGGGCCTGTACCTCCTGCTGGGCGGCCAGGCCCAGCGGAGGTATCTCCAGCACCACCTTGTCGGGGTTGAGCAGCTCCAGATGCCCGCCGGCCAGGCTTTCATGCGTGCAGTTGACGAACATCAGCTTGGTGCCAACCAGATCTTCTTCGCCCGCATGCGACAGGGCCGTGAACACCAGGGACACATCCGAGGCCGCCGTATGGTCCGGGTAGGCGCGCGAACGGTTGAAAAGCTCATAGCCGATGATCTGCTGCACCCCGTTGACGATGGCCTGGCGCGCAATCATTCCCCGATCCGTGGACGCGGGGCTGGCCACAGGGGCATCGTTGAAGAGATGGACAGGCAATTCGGTCATGGAGTGTTCGGTCGAAGGGACACGGGAAGCAGCAGATCTGATTGTAGGAATGTTCTGAATAAATATGCCGACAGGCAGTGTCTGCTGGGACAAGTCCGATTGCGGAGTCGGACCCATCCTAGTTTGTAAACCATTGTGTGGCTTCACGAGCGGCCTGGGCCTGTCCGCAAGGCGCAGGCAGGCTTTCTTCAGACCTGATGCAACCAGGCCAGTTCAGTATCGGTGAAGCCTGCGGCGCGGCGTGCGCGTTCGTTGAAGGGCGGGCGCAGGCGCGGCGCCTCGTAGCGCAGGGTCAGCGCCTGGTAGTGGGCCTCGGGCTCCAGGCCTTCGCGCTCGCACAGCCAGCGGTACCAATGATTGCCTATGGCCACGTGGCCCACTTCCTCGCGCAAGATGATGTCGAGGATGTCCACCGCCGCCAGCGCATCGGGCGCGCGCGTGTTGCGCAGCTTGTTCTGGATCTGGGGCGTGGCGTCCAGGCCGCGCGCCTCCAGCGTGCGCGGCACCAGGGCCATGCGGGCCACCACGTCATGGGCGGTCTTCTCGCACATGGTCCACAGGCCCTGGTGGGCCGGGAAATCGCCGTAGTCGTGGCCCAGGTGCGCACGCAGATGCTCGCGCAGCAGGCGAAAGTGCTTGGCCTCCTCGGCGGCCACCTGCAGCCAGTCCAGGTAGTACTGCTGCGGCATGCCGTCAAAGCGCCAGACGGCGTCCAGCGCCAGATTGATGGCGTTGAACTCGATGTGGGCTATGGCGTGGATCAGCACGGCCCGGCCTTCCGGCGTCGCCGGCGAACGCCTTGCAACGGCGGTGTGGTGGCGCAGCTCGGGCCGCAGCGGGCGGCCCGGCAGGTCCGGCACGGGATCCGGCAGGGCCGGTGCCTGCGGTGCTATTGAATAAAGCGCCTGCCGCGCATACATGTCCAACGCGGCGGCGGCCTTTTCTTCGGGGTCCGTGAGGCACAAGACCTCAAGGGCGCGGTGACGTAACTCCATCCCTACAATTCTAGGTTTCCTGCCATCACCAATAATTGACGGAGACAAAGACCCATGGCGATCTATGAACTGGATGGAGTGGCCCCTGAAGTGGCGGCGTCGGCCTGGGTGGCCGACAGCGCCGAAGTGATGGGCAATGTGCAGCTGGCCGAAGACGCCAGCATCTGGTTCGGCGCCGTGCTGCGCGGCGACTGCGAGAGCATCACCATCGGTGAGGGCAGCAACATCCAGGACGCGAGCGTGCTGCATGCCGACCTGGGCAAGCCGCTGGTCGTGGGGCGCCACGTGACCGTGGGCCACCAGGTCATGCTGCATGGCTGCACCATTGGCGACGAGTCGCTGATAGGCATCGGTGCCGTGGTGCTCAACGGCGCGAAGATCGGCCGCAACTGCCTGGTCGGCGCAGGCGCCCTCATCACCGAAGGCAAGGAATTTCCCGATGGCTCGATGATCATCGGCAGCCCGGCCAAGGCCGTGCGCCAATTGACGCCCGAGCAGATCGAGGGCTTGCGCCGAAGCGCCCAACACTATGTCGACAATGCGCGCCGGTTCAAGACCGGGCTGCGCAAGCTGGGCTGAGCGAGGCCCGGCACTTTTTTACGGAATCCATCAGCGTGTCTGAACTGCATAAATTCATCTTCGAAGGCCTGCCCGTGCGCGGCTCCATCGTTCGCCTCACCGATGCCTGGCAGGAAATCCTGCAGCGCCGCGCGGGCAACGGCGAGACCGGCGCCTACCCCGCTGCCGTGAGCGAACTGCTGGGAGAAATGGCGGCTGCGGGCGTGCTCATGCAGTCCAATATCAAGTTCAACGGCGCCCTGGTCTTCCAGGTCATGGGCGATGGCCCGGTCAAGCTGGCTGTGGCCGAGGTGCAGTCCGATTTCGGCCTGCGCGCCACCGCCACCCTGATCGGCGACCCTCCCGAAGGCGCCACGCTGGAACAACTGCTCAATGTGCACGGCGGCGGCCGCTGCGCCATCACGCTGGACCCCAAGGGGCGCCAGCCGGGCCAGCAGCCCTACCAGGGCGTGGTGCCGCTGCAGGATGCGCAGGGCCGGCGCTTTACCAAGGTGTCCGACGCGCTGCAGCACTACATGCTGCAGTCGGAACAGCTGGACACCGTGCTGGTGCTGGCGGCCGACGACCAGGTGGCCGCCGGCCTGCTGATCCAGCGCATGCCGGTCAAGGGTGAGGCCAACCTGGCCGCTGCCACCGAAAGCGAGCAGTCGGGCCAGGATGCCATCGGGCTGAACGAGGACTATAACCGTATCGCCACGCTGGCCTCCAGCCTCACGCGCGACGAGCTGCTCACGCTGGATGTGGAGACCATACTGCGCCGCCTGTTCTGGGAAGAGAAGCTGATGCGCTTCGTGCCCCAGCAGGACGAGGAGCATCCGCGCTTTGCGTGCACCTGCAGCCGTGACCGTGTGGCGTCCATGCTGGTGTCGCTGGGCTCCGAAGAGGTGGAGAGCATCCTGGAGGAGCGCGGCAGCATCGAGGTGGGCTGTGACTTCTGCGGCAAGCAGTACGAATTCGATCCCATCGACGCAGCTCAGCTGTTCACCGAGGCCGGCAAGCAGCCGCCGACCTCGACGAACGTCCAGTAAATACGCCCGGCTTCAGTCTCGCCCGCTGCGCAGCGCGTCGAACAATCGCCGCTCGCAGTCCGGGTCGCTGCATTGCTCGCAGCCGTAGGGGCGAAGGCGGGCGCCGCGTTGCGCGGGGCTTGCGGGTAGCCAGGACCAGTCCATTTGCGGAGCCTTGAGCCTGAGCGACTCGGCCAGCTGTTGCCATTGCCGGGCGGTATTGCCGTAGAGCACCACGTAGTCGCGTGACTGGCTTTGCAATTGGTCGCGCCAATGCTGGAGCTGTGCGGCAGGGCCATCGCTCACCCCTTCGTGCTCGGTGACGGAGGCTCTCCAATCCAGTCCCAGCAGGTAGACGGCCCCATGTTCCGGCAGAGACTGCCCCGGCTCGGCCGCCAGGCATTGCCAGTCGGCAGGAGATGCTCCGTGGTGCCGCCAGGCCTGGCGCAGTGCATGGGCCATGGAAAGCGCTAGCGCGGGTGGCGATCCCAGAAGAATCACCGGGGGCGGGGGCAAGCGGTCTGTGTCCAAGTACCTGTCTCGGCTTGCGCGCAGGCCCGGGCAAGGGGCGCAGGCGCCTTGTTGCAAAAGCACAAGGCCGGCATGAAGCCGGCCTTGGTGCAGGAAATCCCAATCCTCAGCGCCGCACGATCTGCACGAAGATCTCGTTGGGCTTGACCATGCCCAGCTCGCTGCGGGCCTTTTCCTCGACCATGGCCAGGCCGTCCTTGAGGTCGTTGACCTCGGAGGCCAGGCGGTCATTCTCGGCTTTTTCCAGCGCGTTGGCCACGTTCTGGTCGTGGATCTGCTGCTGCAGTTCCTTGACGTAGGCCACGCTGCCATGGCCCAGCCACAGCTGCGCGTGCACGGCGGCGAGCAGGGCGAGCAGGACAAGGGGGACGACGCGGTTGACCATGGCAGCAGATGTTGCGGAAAGGAAAAAGGCTTGCAGGCCGGATGGCTTGCAAGCCTAACGCTTTTCAGCGCAGGTTGTAGAAAGCCTCGCGGCCGGGGTAGTGGGCGATGTCACCCAGGTCTTCCTCGATGCGCAGCAGCTGGTTGTACTTGGCGATGCGGTCCGAACGGCTCAGCGAGCCGGTCTTGATCTGGCCTGCGTTGGTGCCCACCGAGATGTCGGCAATCGTCGAATCCTCGGTTTCACCCGAGCGGTGCGAGATCACGGCCGTGTAGCCGGCGCGCTTGGCCATTTCGATGGCGGCGAAGGTTTCGGTCAGCGTGCCGATCTGGTTGATCTTGATCAGGATGGAGTTGGCGATCTTCTTGTCGATGCCTTCCTTCAGGATCTTGGTGTTGGTGACGAACAGGTCGTCGCCCACCAGCTGGACCTTGGCGGCCAGACGGTCGGTCAGGATCTTCCAGCCATCCCAGTCGCCTTCGGCCATGCCGTCCTCGATGGAGATGATGGGGTACTTGTCGCACCAGCCGGCCAGCATGTCGGTCCACTGGGTGGCGGTCAGCGTCAGGTTGCCTTCACCGGCCAGCACGTACATGCCGTCCTTGTAGAACTCGCTGGCGGCGCAGTCCAGGCCCAGGGCGATCTGTTCGCCGGCCTTGTAGCCTGCGTTTTCGATGGCCTGCAGGATCAGCTGGATGGCGGCTTCGTGGTTTTCCACGGAAGGCGCAAAACCGCCTTCGTCGCCCACGGCCGTGCTCATGCCCTTGTCGTGGATGATCTTCTTGAGCGCGTGGAAGACTTCGGCACCCCAGCGCACGGCTTCGCGGAACGAAGGCGCGCCCACGGGGATGATCATGAATTCCTGCAGGTCCAGGCTGTTGTTGGCGTGTGCGCCGCCGTTGATGACGTTCATCATCGGCACGGGCAGCTGCATGCCGCCCATGCCGCCCAGGTAGCGGTACAGCGGCAGGCCGGCCTCTTCGGCGGCGGCGCGGGCCACGGCCATGGAGACGGCCAGCATGGCGTTGGCGCCCAGGCGGCCCTTGTTGTCCGTGCCGTCCAGGTCGATCAGGGTTTTGTCCAGGAAGGCTTGCTCGGAGGCGTCCAGGCCCAGCACGGCTTCGGAGATTTCGGTGTTGATGTGCTCGACGGCCTTGAGCACGCCCTTGCCCAGGTAGCGGCTCTTGTCGCCGTCACGCAGCTCGATGGCTTCGCGCGAGCCGGTGGACGCGCCCGAAGGCACGGCGGCGCGGCCCATCACGCCCGATTCCAGCAGCACGTCGCACTCGACGGTGGGGTTGCCGCGGCTGTCCAGCACTTCGCGGCCTACGATGTCAACGATTGCACTCAATTTTTACCTCTTGTCAGAGAGTTGGAGAATACGATTAATAAGGCTGACCGTTCCGGGTCAGTTCTTCAGTTGTCAAGATGGTCTTGCCAGTGCCATCATCCATCTTGATGAGTATTCCTTTATAGATCCATTCGCGGTGTGTGCTGTAATTGAATCTGCAGGCAGTGACCGATCTGGATCCAATGGCTACTGCATTTTTTCCTTCAAAAACCACCTCTATTTCAGTGCTGATGTCCTTGCTCACCGGGATGGAGCTACTGATGGAGGATGTTGTGCTATTGCCGGCTATGGAATATTTCAGAGATTCGCCTTGCTTTAGCTTGAATTTTTTATCTGTCCACGCGGGGGTGTAGATTACTTTTTCAAATGATTTTAATTGCGCTGCGGTAAATTCTGATTCTTTTCCATGAGTTGTAAGCTCCTTTTCTGTTATTGGGCTTAGGTAGCTTGTCTGGAGTGAGCTACCAAATCCCATTGGCAGATATTCGGTAGGACTTCTCATCTCCTCATATGCAAGAAGATCCGATTTTCCATTGAATGTGGCATTGGTGCTTGCAATGCTGATCGAGAGAGATCTTCCTGGTGGGCTTGACCTCGTATCCTCGTATTTTTGCTGGATCGCGCTCCCAGGGGAATACGTTGCGATGTCAAAACAGCTTTCCGCAGATACTGTCTCGTGAGGACCATCGCTGCCGCCGCCGCAAGCGGCCAGGATGAAGGCAATGCTCGTCGATGAAATAATTTTTGTGGCTTTTTTCAATGTGTCCTCCTCCGGAAGTGATGGATTGATTGATCTGGTCAGACACCCTCGACGCAGACCATGCGCATGATGGCCGCGCCTTCGCGGGCTTCGCGGGCACGCAGGTACTCGGGCGTGTCGTAGAAAGCCTTGGCGGCCTCGAAGCTGGGGAACTTGAGGATCACGGTGCGGCCGGGATTCCAGTCGCCTTCGAGCACTTCGACCTTGCCGCCGCGCACGCAGACTTCGGCACCATGCGCGCGCATGGCCTCGGTGCTCCACTTGCGGTACTCCTCGTACTGCTCGGGCTTGGTGACGGTGACGGACGCAATGATGTAGCCGCTGGCCATGGGTCAGACTCCAAAATCGTTTTCGAGGAAGCCGTTCTTCTTGGTCACGTCGTCGAGCGCGACCAGGGTTTCGAGCAGGGCCTTCATGTGCTTGAGTGGCACGGCGTTGGGGCCGTCGCTGAGGGCGCAGGGAGGATTGGGATGGGTTTCCATGAACAGTCCGGCCACGCCCACGGCCACGGCCGCACGCGAGAGCACGGGCACCATCTCGCGCATGCCGCCGCTGCTGGTGCCGTTGCCGCCGGGCAGCTGCACGCTGTGCGTGGCATCGAAGACAACGGGCGCACCGGTCTCGCGCATGATGGACAGGCTGCGCATGTCCGAGACCAGATTGTTGTAGCCGAAGCTGGCGCCGCGCTCGCAGGCCATGAAGCTGTCCTCGGGCAGGCCGGCCTCCTTGGCGGCGGCGCGGGCCTTGTCGATGACATTCTTCATGTCATGCGGGGCCAGGAACTGGCCCTTCTTGATGTTCACCGGCCGGCCCGACTGGGCCACGGCACGGATGAAGTCGGTCTGGCGGCACAGGAAGGCCGGCGTCTGCAGCACGTCCACGACCTGGGACACGGCCGGGATTTCGGACTCGGTGTGCACGTCGGTCAGGATGGGGACCTGCAGGTCCTTCTTCACCTTGGCGAGGATCTCCAGGCCCTTGTCCATGCCCGGGCCGCGAAAGCTGGCGCCCGAGCTGCGGTTGGCCTTGTCGTAGCTGCTCTTGAAGATGAAGTGGATGCCCAGGGCCGCCGTGATTTCCTTGAGCTGCCCCGCCACGTCCATCTGCAGCTGTTCGGACTCGACGACGCAGGGGCCTGCAATGAGAAAGAAGCGCCGGTCGAGGCCGACGTCGAAGCCGCAGAGTTTCATGGTGGGGATTCCTTGGGAAATGGTGGGCGGCGTTGCGGGGCTCAGGACTTGCGCGGTGCCTTCTGGCGCTCGATCGCAGCCTTCACGAAGGCATTGAACAGCGGGTGGCCGCTCCACGGCGTGGACTTGAACTCGGGGTGGAACTGCACGCCGATGTACCAGGGGTGAACTTCCTTGGGAAGTTCGACGATCTCGGTCAGCTGCTCACGCTGGGTCAGCGCCGAGATCACCAGGCCCGCTTCGCGCAGCTGGTCCAGATACTGGACGTTGGCTTCGTAGCGATGGCGGTGGCGCTCGGTGACCACGTCACCGTAGATGCTGTGGGCCAGCGTGCCGGCCTGCACGTCGGAGGACTGCGCGCCCAGGCGCATGGTGCCGCCCAGGTCGGAGTTCTCGTCGCGGGTCTTGACCGTGCCGTCGGCATCCTTCCACTCGGTGATCAGGGCGATCACGGGGTTGGCGGACTTGGGGTCGAACTCGGTGGAGTTGGCGCCTTCGAGGCCGGCCACATGGCGGGCGTATTCGATGGTGGCCACCTGCATGCCCAGGCAGATGCCCAGGTAGGGCACCTTGTTTTCGCGGGCGTAGCGGGCCGTGGAGATCTTGCCTTCCACGCCGCGAGAGCCGAAGCCGCCGGGCACGAGGATGGCGTCGTACTGCGAGAGCTTGTCGCGCGCATTGGCGTCGCTGATGGTCTCGGAGTCCACATGGGTGATCTTCACGGCCACATGGCTTTGCATGCCGGCGTGCTTGAGCGCCTCGTTGACGGACTTGTAGGCGTCCGACAGCTCGACGTACTTGCCGACCATGGCGATCTTGACCTCGCCCTGCGGGTGCTCGGTCTCGTGGACCAGGTCATCCCAGCGCTTGAGGTTGGTGGGCGGCGTGTTCAGGCGCAGCTTGTCGCAGATCAGGCCGTCCAGGCCCTGCTCGTGCAGCATGCGGGGCACCTTGTAGATGGTGTCCACGTCCCACATGGAGATCACGCCCCATTCGGGAACGTTGGTGAACAGCGAGATCTTTTCCTTTTCCTCGTCCGGCACGCGGTGCTGGGCGCGGCACAGCAGGGCGTCGGGCTGGATGCCGATCTCGCGCAGCTTCTGCACGGTGTGCTGCGTAGGCTTGGTCTTGAGCTCGCCAGCCGTGGCGATCCAGGGCAGGTAGGTCAGGTGCACGAAGGCCGTGTTGTTGGGGCCCTGCTTGAGGGCCAGCTGGCGCACGGCTTCGAGGAAGGGCAGGGACTCGATATCGCCCACCGTGCCGCCGACTTCACAGATGGCCACGTCCACGGCATCCGGCGTGCCGATGCCGGCGCCGCGCTTGATGTACTCCTGGATTTCATTGGTCACGTGAGGGATCACCTGCACGGTCTTGCCCAGGTAGTCGCCGCGGCGCTCCTTCTCCAGAACGCTCTGGTAGATGCGGCCGGTGGTGAAGTTGTTGGACTGCTTCATGCGCGTTTCGATGAAACGCTCGTAGTGGCCCAGGTCCAGATCGGTCTCTGCGCCATCGTCGGTCACGAACACTTCACCGTGCTGGAAGGGCGACATGGTGCCCGGGTCCACGTTGATGTACGGGTCCAGCTTGATGAGAGTGACTTTGAGGCCGCGCGATTCGAGGATCGCAGCAAGGGAGGCTGAGGCGATTCCCTTGCCCAGGGAAGACACCACACCGCCTGTGACGAAGACAAATTTGGTCATGTCTTTTATTGGTGGTGGTAAAGCAGGATTATAGATGCGCCGCCGAATTCGCCGCGCCGCGCGGGGCTGCTCGGATGCTCCGGCTCTGCTAAATTGCGCGCCATGACTGAAGTGTTCGCAGGTAAACATCTGGTGCTCGGCCTCTCCGGAGGCGTGGCTTGTTACAAATCTGCCCAGCTGGTGCGCCTGCTGGTGCAGGCCGGGGTCACCGTGCAGGTGGTGATGACCGAGGCGGCAGAGCAGTTCATCACGCCGGTGACCATGCAGGCGCTGTCGGGCCGTCCGGTCTATGGTTCGCAGTGGGACGCGCGCGAGCCCAACAACATGCCCCACATCAACCTCAGCCGCGAGGCCGACGCGATGCTGATCGCGCCCTGCAGCGCCGACTTCATCGCGCGCCTGGTGCAGGGCCGCTCCGACGAGTTGCTGAGCCTGATGTGCCTGGCGCGCCCCATGGACCGCGTGCCCCTGCTGTTGGCTCCGGCCATGAACCGCGAGATGTGGGCACACCCGGCCACGCAGCGCAACCTGGCGCAGGTGGCCGCCGACGGCGCACTGGTGCTGGGCGTGGGAACGGGCGACCAGGCCTGTGGCGAGGTGGGCGACGGCCGCATGCTCGAGCCCGAGGAAATCATGGAGGAGCTGGCCGCCTTCTTCACGCCCAAGCTGCTGCAGGGCCGCCAGGTGCTGGTCACGGCGGGCCCGACCTTCGAGGCCATCGACCCCGTGCGCGGCATTACCAACCATTCCAGCGGAAAGATGGGCTTTGCCATTGCGCGCGCCGCACGCGAGGCGGGCGCCCAGGTGACCCTGGTGGCCGGGCCCGTGCACCTGCGCACGCCGCGTGGCGTGCAGCGCATCGACGTGCAGTCGGCGCAGCAGATGTTCGATGCCGTGCAGCAGCAACTGCCCCAGGCTGGCGTGTTCATCGCCACGGCGGCCGTGGCCGACTGGCGCCCGGCCACGGCGTCAGACCAGAAGATCAAGAAGGACGGCTCGGGCCAGACCCCCACGCTGACCTTCGTCGAGAACCCCGACATCCTGGCGGCCGCCGCGCAGTCCGAGCCCGCACGCAGCGGACGGCTGTACTGCGTGGGCTTCGCCGCCGAAAGCCATGACCTGCTGCAGCACGCCAGCGCCAAGCGCCTGCGCAAGCAGGTGCCGCTGCTGGTGGGCAATATCGGTCCCGCAACCTTTGGGCGGGATGACAATGCCCTGCTGCTGATCGACGAGTCCGGCACCCAGGAGCTGCCGCACGCCTCCAAGTCCCTGCTGGCGCGCCAGCTGGTGGCCGAGATCGCCCGGCGCCTGCCACCCGTCCGTTGACACCACCGAAGGCCCGCATGTCACAGAACACCTACGAAGGCCCCCGCCACGGCGACTATGTGCGCTATGTGGATGAGCTGCTGCGCGCCAGCCCCCTGTACCGCTCTGCGGCCCACGGCTGGATGGCGCAGGGACGCAGCGATTTCACCGATGCGGTGGCCACGCCGGGCGCGCAGTCCCAGTCCGTGGTCGAGCGCGTGCGCGAGCAGGTGCAGGCTGCGGCCGAGAAGGCGCGCATCGCCGCGCAGCAGGCTTCGGTGCCCGCCTTGCCGGGACGCCAGCCGTCTGCAGGCGACAGGCATGGCGACAGGAACGGCGATAGAAATGGTGGCAGGGCCGATCGCGGCCGGCAGGCGGCCCGGGCACAGCAAGCCCAGGCCTCCTCCGCCGCCAAGGCCGTCAAGAAGACGGTCTTCAAGATAGGTCCGGGCCAGTTGCTGGGTATCGTGATCGGCCTGATCCTGGCCGTGGTGATTCCGGGCATCGGCCCCTTCATCCTGCTGCTCACCATCATCAATGCCATCGTCAAAGGCTTTCGCAGCGGGCTCAAGTCGTCCGGGTGACGGCGCGGGGCACAATGCGCGCTTTGCTTTTCAAGAGAGCCTGCCGTGAGGCGCTCCCCAGATTGTTTCCATGAACGTTGATATCAAGATCCTTGACGCGCGCCTGCGCGAGAACATGCCCGCCTACGCCACGCCGGGAAGCGCGGGCCTGGACCTGCGCGCCTGCATCGATGCGCCGCTGACGCTGGAGCCCGGCCAATGGCAACTGGTGCCCACGGGCATGGCCATGTACCTCAAGGACCCCGGCTACGCCGCCATGATCCTGCCGCGCTCGGGCATGGGCCACAAGCACGGCATCGTGCTGGGCAACCTGATCGGCCTGATCGACAGCGACTACCAGGGCCAGCTCATGGTCAGCGCCTGGAACCGCTCGGCCACGGCCTTCACGCTGCAGCCCATGGACCGCCTGGCCCAGCTGATCATCGTGCCCGTGGTGCAGCCCAGCTTCAATGTGGTCGAGGAGTTCGAGTCGGCTTCCGAGCGCGGTGCGGGCGGCTACGGCTCCACCGGCAAGCAATAAGGCTTTCCGCCAGACATCGCCCGCAGCTGCGCTGCCAGGGCATCGCTTCAGGGAGGAGTCCGCATGGCCAGGCCATCCCGGCGCACTCGCCATCGCCCATCCGCGTCGTGGACGCGCGTGGTGCTCACGCAGGAAGACCGCATGCGCCGCCGCCTGCAGCAGCGCCACTGGCTGCGACTGCATGCGGCGTTGACGGGCGGCCTCAGCCTGGCCGGCATGTCGCTGCTGAGCCTGGCCTTGCTGCATGCGGGCGTGCACAGCATGGCGCTGCGCTACGGCGTGGCCCTGGTCTGCGGCTATCTGCTGTATCTGCTGCTGGTACGCCTGTGGGCCGAGTGCATGCTGCGCCGCGACTGGGATGGGCCGGATGTGCCCGATGCCGCGCCCGGCGGCAGCGGTTCTTCACCGGCCCGCACGCCCGGGGCTGGCGGATTCGAGAGCGGGCAGGGCGGCTCTTATGGCGGCGGTGGCTCCAGCGGCAGCTGGGACGACGGCGGTGCCATGTCCGAGGCCGCTTCCTCGGCGTCGCAAGGCTTTGACGTGCCCGGCATCGATGGGCTGGACGAAGGCGCTGTCGTCCTGGTGCCGGTGCTGCTGGTGTTTGCCGCGCTGCTGGTCGCGGTCACGGGGGCAGGGTCGCTGCTGTGGCTGGTCTTTGGGGCCGACCTGTTCCTGGCTGTGGCGGTGGAGGTGGCCTTTGCGCTGCTGATGGCGCGCACGCTCTACGTGGTGGAGCGCGAAGGCTGGCTGCTGGCCGCGCTGCGCCTGAGCTGGAAGCCGGTGCTGGGCGCGCTGGTGGGCGCCGTGGCGCTGGGCGCTGCGGCCGACTGGCTGTTTCCCCAGGCAGACACCCTGGTGCAGGTGCTGCGAGCGCTGAGAGGGGGGTGAGCCGCTGCCCTGCGGCCTCCCGCGCTCATGCCTCTCGTCGCGCTCCGGGCAGGTGCAACTGCATGCGCAGGCCGCCCAGCGGCGAGCGGCTGGCTGCAATGCTGCCGCCATAGGTCTGCACCAGGTCACGCACGATATCCAGGCCCAGCCCTGCGCCGGGCCTGCGCTCGTCCAGACGCTCGCCGCGCTCGAAGATGCGGTCGAGGTCGGCGTCTTCGATGCCAGGGCCGTCATCGTCCACCGTCAGCAGCAAGGGGCCGCCGGCCTGATCGTGCTCCAGGCCCTGGACTTCCAGGCTCACGGCCTGGGCCGCCCATTTGCCGGCGTTGTCCAGCAGGTTGCCCAGGATTTCCATCAGGTCCTGGCCGTCGCCCAGAAAGTCCCAAAGCTGCGCATCCCCCTTCAGCGTGAAGCGGATGCCGCGTCCGGCATGCAGGCGCTCCATGGTCCGCACCAGCGAGGCCAGCGGAGGCTCCAAGGGCGTGCGCAAGCCGGTGGCCTGGCGCGCTGCGGCGCGGGCCCGGGCCAGATGGTGGTCCACCTGGCGGCTGGCGCTGGCCACCTGCTCGCGCACCAGTTCGGCCAGCGCTCCGCTTTCCTGCGCGGCGGCGTTGCCAAGAATCGACAGGGGCGTGTTCACGGCATGGGCCAGATTGCCGGCCTGCGTGCGCGCGCGCTGGACCATGTCGGCGTTCACATCCAGCACATGGTTGAACTCCTGCACCAGGGGGCGCAGTTCCTGCGGAAACCGGCCTTCAAGGCGCGGCGTGGCGCCCTTGCGCACGTCGGTCAGGCCTGTGCGCAGCAACTGCAGCGGCCGCAGCGCCAGGCGCAGCTGCAACACCACGGCCAGCACCAGCCCGGCCGCCAGCGTGCCCAGTGCGGCGATCAGCATGGTGGTGAAGCGCTGCATGGGCTCGGCCAGCAGGGCGCTGTCGGCCGCAACGATCAGGCGCAACGGCGGCGCCTCGGCTTCGGGCAATTGCAGGGGGCGTGCCACGGCCACGAGCGGGTGGCCCTGACCATCGGGCAGCATGCCCGTGCTCAACGCCGTGTCTTCCCGGTGTTCGCCGGGATTGCCGGTATCGGCACGGAACTGGCGCCAGTCCAGCGTCTGGTCCCACAGCGAACGAGAGCGCAGCAAGCCGGCCTTCTCGGGCGGACCCGCACCATCGCTCACCTGGTCGATCTGCCAGTACAGGCCCGACAGCGGCTGCGCCAGGCGCGGGTCGCCCACGGCCAGTCCGACTTCGATGCGCCCTCCGGGCAGGCTGTTGACGGCTGCGCTGAGCTGGTCGAGCTGCAGCACCAGCTGCGCCTGCAACTGCTGCGCGATGTGGTCGCGGAACAGGCCGCGCAGCCCCCAGCCGGCCAGCAGCACGGCCGCCAGCACCCAGGCCAGCGTGCCGGCCAGCAGGCGCAGGCGCAGCGAATCACCGAGCCGGGATACCTGTCCTTCCTGTGGTGCGTTCATGCAGCGGGCGCGCCTTCCACCAGCCGGTAGCCCATTCCGCGCACGGTTTCTATGCTGCCGGCCGGCAGTTTCTTGCGCAGGCGGCCGACGAAGACCTCGATGGTGTTGGAGTCGCGGTCGCTGTCCTGCGGGTAGATGTGTTCGGACAGCTCGGTGCGCGATATCACCTGGCCCACGCGCTGCATCAGCAGGGCCAGCACCTTGAATTCATGGCTGGTGAGCGTGAGCGGCTGGCCGGCGACGCTCACGCGGGCATGGCGCGAGTCCAGCACGATGGGGCCGCATTGCCACTGGGCGCTGGCGTGCGGGCTGAGCCGGCGCAGCAGGGCGCGCAGGCGGGCCATCAGCTCTTCCATGTGGAAGGGCTTGGCCAGATAGTCGTCGGCGCCGGCATCCATGCCGGCCACCTTCTCATGCCAGGCGCCGCGCGCCGTGAGGATCATCACCGGCATGACCCGCCCTTGTTCGCGCCAGGCGCGCAACACCGTCAGGCCATCGCGCACGGGCAGGCCCAGGTCCAGCACGGCGGCATCGAACTCCTCGACCTCGCCCAGGTACTGGGCCGTTGCGCCGTCCGCGGCCGTCTCCACCGTATGGCCTGCCTGCTGCAAGGCCTGTACCAGTTGCCCGCAGAGCGTGGGCTCGTCTTCCACCACGAGGATTCGCATCTGCGTCTAGTCCTTGCGCTTGAAGCTCAGCACCTTGCCATCGCGTGCATCGATCTTGAGCTTGGCCACGCGGCCGCCCGATTGCAGCAGCCGGATCTCGTAGATGAAGCGGCCGTCGTCATGCTCGAACTCGACCTTGATGACCTGGCCCTGGTAGTCGCGCTCGACCTGGTCGAGCACGGTGCGCAGCGGCAGCACGCGGCCTTGCTGCAGGGCCTGGCGAGCGAGTTCATGGTCGCTGTCGCCGGCATCCGAGGGCGTGGTCCAGGAGGCCAGGGCCGCCGCCATCAGCAGCAGTGCGGCCAGCAGCATCCAGGACCTGCGAGGAATGGAGAAGGATGGAGTGGGCATGGAAAACTTTATAGCCCAGCGTGGATGAACCTCGGATGAACGGCTGCTTCAGCTTGCGTTCATGGCCTGCATCGAACAATGGCTGCACGCCGTCGCAATCCACCGGAAACGAAGGCGCAGCAGCCGGCAGATGCGGTCTTTTCAGATGCATCGCCGACCCAATCGCCGACCTTCACATGCCAAGGAGAACCTCATGCCTTCCATCCGACAACTGATTTCCCGCGCTGCACGCCATGGCCTGACGGGCCTGGGCATTGTTCTGATCGCCACTGCCGGGCTGGTCGCCCAGGTGCAGGCTCAGGCCGCCGCCACGGGCGGTCCTTCGGTGACCGTGCAGGCCGGCGAAGCCGTGGCCACCACGGTGGCCTCCGTGCGCGGCGCCTTCCAGGGGCCGGGCCTGAGCATCCGCGAAGTCTTCGAGCGCATGGAAGGCCTGGGCTACCGCGACCTGCGCGAGATCGAGTGGGAAGACGGCCTCTACCAGGTCAAGGGCCAGACCGGCGATGGCCGTCCCGTGAAGCTCTATGTCGATGGCAACAACGGCAACGTGCTCAGCATTCGCGCACGCAATTGAGGCCGGGCCGGCGGGCTGATTTTTGTCAGCAAGTGTTCAGTCCGGTCGGCGCACATGCAGCCTGGGGCGTTGCAGTGGTATGCAGCCGCAGGCCGGGTCGGCGGCTGCCCTTGATCGATCCACGGACAGTACACAGGAGATTTCCATGCCCCCTTCCATTCATCGCTTGGGCGCCATCGGCACCAGCTGCATTGCAGCGCTGATGCTCAGCGCCTGCGCGGGCTATCCACAGCAGGGCGGATATCCGGGTGGCGGCTACCCTGCAGGTGGCTATCCCGCTGGCGGATATCCCGCCGGGGGCTACCCCAGCGGGGGCTATCCCGCCAGCGGCCAGCCCGGCACGGCCTACCCGGGCGGCGGTGGCTATGTGCAGCAGGGGCGCGTGACCAATGTGCAACTGGTTCAGATCCAGCAGCCCAGCGGCATCGGTGGCTCGGGCATAGGTGCCGGGGCCGTGGTGGGTGGCGTGGTCGGCGGGGTGCTGGGCCGTCAGGTGGGCAAGGGCAGCGGGCGCGACATCGCCACCATTGCGGGCGTGGTGGGCGGTGCCATGGCGGGCAATGCCATCGAGAAGAACACTGGCCCTGGCGACCTGCGCGATGTCTACCGTGTCACCGTGCAGTTGAACGACGGCAGCATGCGCGTGTTCGACTACCAGAGCAATCCGCAGCTGCGCGTAGGCGAGAGCGTGCGCGTGGACAACAACCAGCTTCTGCGCTGAGTACCAGGCTCGCTCCATGCAAAAGGGCTCCCCGAAGGGAGCCCTTTGCCATTTCAGCGCGGCAATTTCAGTGCAGCGTGTCGTTGCCCGGTGCCATGGGCTGGATGCGGAAGAAGCCGGTGCCGGCCGAGCCGCGGCCGATTTCCTCCTCGGTGGCTTCGCGCACGCCTTCGACCTTCAGGTGCAGGCGCAGCGCGATGCCGGCCAGCGGATGGTTGCCGTCCAGCACCACATGCT